>CAMNGN010000037.1 GCA_946538475.1 uncultured Blautia sp. | reverse complement strand
TCATCCTCCAGTTCCTCTTTTGTAAGTCCCAGTTCCTCCTCAAGGCCCTGTGCGACGACCTGAAAGGAGTAGCCGGCCCTGTTGTCCCGGTTTCTTTTCAGGAAGATGATACATTCCGAAAACAGGTTTGTTATCATTTCCAGCTGTCTCTGCAGGATGGTGATCCCGCTGACATCCCGGGCCGATCCGTAAAAACGCTTATATTTCTGATCCTCTCCGATGTAATAAAAATGGATCAGAAAGCGTGAGGTCGTTCCGTTGCTCTTTGCAAAATCCAGTATTGCCGTAGCTCCGTTAAGCCGGTCATCGACTGCCTTCTGAAGTGCTTTCTTAAGCCTTGCGGCATCCTTGTCCGAAAGGTACTTTTCGATACCCCGCAGTCTTTCGGCGTAATCCGGAACATTCACTGCTTCATAGAACTGCTCATTGTACCTGATGATATTGACGTTCTCCCCGTTCCAGGCATAGATAGCAACCGGCCCCAGCACGCTGTTCAGCATCGAGTCGCTGTAAACCGTCTCATCAAGAAATTCGCGCACATGAAACTGCTCATTAGCCTTAAAGCGGAAACCTCTCAGATCAATACGGGCGTCCGGAGCGACAACCAGCTTCTCAAAATCCGAGGGGCTCATGGGTTTATAAAAGAAATAACCCTGTATATACCGGCATCCGAGGTGCATCAGAAACTCGTTCTGTTCCTTCTTTTCCACACCTTCCGCAATGATCGGCATACCTATCATTATTGCCATATTGACCACAGACTCCAATATATGAATTGCAGTCTCCGTGTTCTTCTTATCGAATTGCAGAAACCTGGCATCCAGCTTAATGGCATCCATCTCCAGTTCTCTCAGCATATTGAGAGAAGAATACCCGCTTCCGAAATCATCCATCAGGACCATAAAGCCCAATTCTCTGAGCCTGTGTACCGTTTCGGCAACCTTTCTGCCGTCCTCGGCATACGCGGACTCTGTAATCTCTATCTTGATCGCTTTGTGCGGCAGCGCAAAAGATTCCGCAAGCTCTCTGAAATACTCCGGCACATCCAACGTAAAAATGTCGATCTGTGAGACGTTTACCGAGACCGGTATCAGCGGATTGCCTTTTTCCAGCCAATCGTGGAGCCAGGCAGCCACAGTTCTCCAGATATGCTGATCCATATCGGTGATAAATCCATACTTTTCCAGTATCGGAACGAAGTAGGCAGGAGAGACAGAACTTCCGTCTTTTCTTGTCCATCTGGCCAGAGCTTCGGCACCTACTACGGCACCCGAAGAAGACCTGCACTGGGGCTGGAGAGCAAAAGATATCTCGCCGTTCGACAAAGCATTTAAAAAATCTGCCAGGAGATGATATTCCTCGTCCTGTTTATTTACCATGGCCATGGAAAAATAGCGGATTCGGTTTTTGTAATCCCCCTTGGATATGCTGCACGCCAGAGAAGCCTGGTCGACAAGGTTCATCACAGAGATGTAGTCCTGCGCCCGGCTGATCCCAAAGGCAGGAAGGAAACCCGCCGATCCGCTGTAGGTGGAGATGATGCTGTGTACTTTATGGTAAAGCTCCTGCAGGTCCACGCTGTTCTCGGGAATAAGCAGGCAGAAGTCATCGTTCTCCATGTATCCCCCAAGACCGTCCGCCGAGGCGGCTGCCTCCTTAAGGATCCTGCCGATGCCCGAGAGCACCTTGTTTCCTTCTTCCCAGCCGTACCATTCATTGAAAAACATAAAGTTTTCCAGGTCGATCGCGATCATGAGCCAGGGAGCGGCGCTCTCTTTAAGCCTCTTCTCCGCCTCTCTGAAAAAATCTCTTCTCTTAAACAGGCCCGTCATGGAATCGAGCCTGATGAGTTCCTCATGCCGCCCCTCCTGCAGGCCTTTGTCCCGGTCTATCAACGACTGTATATCATATATGTAGCACCGGATCACACCCTCGGGAATGCCATATTCTGTCCCGGTGATCATAAGCTGCTCTACCCGGCGCCACTCACCCACTTCATCCCTTATGCGAAAGCACAGTGACTTTATCCCTCTTGGAACAGAATCGCGAAAGCCGGTACGCAATGCATCGGGATTCATGCTCTCCACATAAGTGCCGAGGTCCTGAGGATGAATCATATCATGTTTTATGAAAAAAGCATACACGTCCTGATATTCGGATTCTTTCACAGGCAGATGATATTTATGAGCCATATGGTAAAGTGCCCGGAACATATTCTTCGGAATATCAATTTCCAGCAGTTCCTCATAGGAAGAAGCATTCAGAAAATCTATCCTCTCTTCAGCCGTGCCGAAGGCGGAAAGAATATGTAAAATCCCTGATGCCATAGCTGTCTCCTTATTATTACATTGGTCATATTGTATAGTTTGACTATAGCAATTTCGAAAAGGAATGTCAATGAATTGTTACTTCCGTTAAAAGTGAAACAAAAAGACAGGGGACCGTCCCCTGTCTTTCTGACTCACTTAAGCAGATTCGTCATCGAATCCAGACTGATCATAATAGTAGACGCATTGTGCAGCAGCGCCGTCGTCGTAGACGGGAACACTCCCAGCACCCCCATCAGGATCAGAAAAGAATTAAACGCAATGATCGTCTTATAATTCCTGTCGATACGCCTCATCAGCCCCTCGCTCAGGCGTCTCATCGTGATAAGCGCATGCAGGTCGTCCTCCGAGATCGTGATATCCGCGATCTCCCTCGCGATCGCCGCACCGCTGTTGATGGCGACACCCGCGTCGGCCTCGGAAAGAGCGGGCGAATCGTTGATGCCGTCGCCGATCATGATCACCTTGCGGCCCGCTTCATGCTCGGCCTTCACAAACCCGGCCTTGTCCTCCGGAAGCACCTCGGAATGATACACATCGACCCCGACACGCTTTGCCACAGCCCGGGCGGTCCTCTCACTGTCGCCCGTCATCATGACGACACGGTTGATGCCCATCTCATGGAGCCCCCGCACCACTTCCGCCGCCTCATCCTTGAGCGGATCTTCGATCAGCAGGACCGCGCACAGCTCCCCGCCGAGCGCCATATACAGATGAGAATACTCGTCCGGAAGAGAATCGAACTTCTCTTTCTCCTCCTCGGGCACAACGCACCCCTCATCCTCAAAGATGAAGTGACTGCTTCCGATCCTGACCTCTTCGCCGTCGATCGTGCTGGCAATGCCGTGAGCAACGATATACTCGACCCTGGTATGCTTCTCCTCATGCACCAGGCCGCGATCGGCAGCCTCCCGAATTACCGCATTCGCGATAGAGTGCGGGAAATGCTCCTCCAGGCACGCGGCCAGCCTGAGCGCCTCGGTCTCATCATACCCGCCGAACGTAATGACCTCCTTCACCTTCGGCGAAGCCTTCGTGAGCGTTCCGGTCTTGTCAAAGACGATGGTGACCGCCTCGGCATAATTCTCCATGAACTTGCCGCCCTTGACGGTGATATGATGCTCCCCCGCCTCACGCATCGCCGAAAGCACGCTGATCGGCATGGAAAGCTTGAGCGCACAGCAGAAATCGACCATGAGGATCGACGCCGCCCTCGCGGTATTTCTCGTAATAAGCCAGGTAAGAAGCGTGGCCCCGAAAGTCCAGGGCACCAGACGGTCCGCCAGATGCGAAGCCCTGGCCTCCGACGAAGATTTAAGCTTCTCCGACTCCTCGATCATCGCGACGATACGGTCGTACCGTCCTTCTCCGGCCGCCTTCTTCACAGTGACCTCGATCTCACCCTCGTCCACGACCGTACCCGCATATACCGTGCTGCCGTTCTTCTTATGCACCGAAAGCGGCTCACCGGTGATGGATGCCTGGTTCACCATCGCATTTCCGCCGGCTACCGTTCCATCCAGTGGGATCAGATTGCCGCTCCTCACTATGATGGTATCTCCCTCGTTCACCTTATCGATGCCCGTAAGGATCTCCTGCCCGTCCGCAGTCCGCAGCCAGACCTTCTCGACATTCAGGCTCATGGCAGAAGCCAGGTCGGCAACCGATTTGCGGTGGGTCCACTCCTCCATGATATCGCCGACGCCCAGAAGGAACATCACCGAACCGGCCGTGTCGAACTCATGCCGCAGCATGGACACAGCGATAGACGCAGCGTCGAGGACAGCCACCTCAAGCTTTCCTCTGAGCAGCGAACGAACACCCTTCCAAAGATAAGGGATCGACTTTATCACCGTCAGCACCGTGCGGACCGGCGCCGGAAGGACCACACGGGATATGACTCTCCGCGCAACATGAAACACCATCTTGTCCTCATACTTACGCGTAAGCTCCCTTCCGGTATGATCGGGAACAGTCACCTCCGTCGTCTCAAAGTCAAAATCCGAAAGCGCACGGACCACATCATCACTCCTGCCGCGTGCAAACCGGATCACGGCATTGGCCGTCCTCTCATCAACCTTTGCCCCTGTAATAAACGGGAGGCTCTTAAGATGAGCCTCCAGCTTGTCCGCCTGACCGGTCGTCATATAATATTTGTAAACATGAACTCTCAGCCTGTCGGACGTCCTATGTAATATTCTGCACTTCATACGGATCAGCCTTCCCCTGCCGCCGCTCCTTTAGCTTCCGCCTCAGCAAGGATAGCCCTGGCATCCTCGATCATCTGCGCTTCATACTCCATGCGGCGTTTCTCGTTGATGTCCTTTGCAGCTGCATCAATATCTTCCACATTCTCCTTCAGCACCGTATAATCCCTGACCACCTGGTCCTTCATCCTGTAGACCGCAGCCGTACAATGCGTATAAAGATTTTTCGCATCCCTGCTGCCCAGGATCTTAAAGCCGTAGCTTCCAAGGAGAACTCCTCCTGCTATACAACCGATCTTATCCCAACATGCCATGTCAACAACCTCCTCTTTTATAAAGAAACAACATCACGATTATACATCTTTCAGCGTGATCAGCTGATACGCATGATATCCCAGCTGCAGCGGCAGCGGCAGCACCATATCGGCAACGGTTTCGCCGACAATGCGAAGCCTCAGCCTTCTTTTGAGCTGCGGATCAAGCTTTCGACGCATCATCTCATCCATACCGATGCCCTCCTCCAGCTTCTCCGCCATCATGGTCACATTGTCATAGTCAAAAGTCTTTAACTTTTCCAGGATCAGATCCCTGTCTCCGGTATACTCAAGGGCGATGTTGCCCGTCGCATGGTAGACCGTCACTTTCTTAACACCTTTGATAGTACTGAAAGCAAACTGAAGGATCTCCTCCTGATAGTCCGAGATTCTGCCGGCGTAGAGACGTATCCGCATGCGATGGTTCGTCTCATTAAGTATTCGGAACTGCAAAACCTTACCTCCTTGTGTAATCTACAGTAGCACCCGCGGTCGGGTTAGTCAATCGTAACCAAACTCAGATGATCATCAGGTCAAAAACAGACAATTAGCGGCATCAAACTGTAGATGTATATACATTATGCACTGAATACCGGCTCAGGCCATATCCTCCGGGCGGAACACCCGGTCAAACTCCTCCTCGCTGAGAAAGCCCAGGCTCACACAGGCCTCCCGGAGCGACATGTTTTTCTCATAAGCCAGATGCGCCGTCTTCGCCGCATTCTCATAGCCGATATACGGGTTGAGCGCCGTGACCAGCATAAGAGAATTATGCAGATTGGCGTGCATCTTCTCCCTGTTCGCAGTAATTCCGCACACACAATTCTTCACAAACGAAACGATCGATTCCGAAAGCAGGCGAACCGACTGAAGGAAATTATAAGCAAGCACCGGCATGAATACATTCAGCTCAAAATTGCCCTGGGAAGCGGCAAATCCGATTGCCGCATCATTCCCCATGATCTGCACCGCAACCATGGTGACCTGCTCACACTGCGTAGGATTGACCTTGCCCGGCATGATCGAAGACCCCGGCTCATTCTCCGGAATATGGATCTCTCCCAGACCAAGCCTGGGCCCCGAAGCCAGCCAGCGAATATCATTCGCGATCTTCATCATATCCGCCGCCAGAGCCCTGACCGCCCCATGTGCAAAAACCAGCTCATCCTTGGAAGTGAGCGCATGAAACTTGTTGCCCGCCGTCATGAACTCCTTGCCCGTCAGCTCGCTGACCTTCTCCGCCACCAGGCGGTCAAACCCCTCCGGCGCATTCAGCCCGGTACCGACAGCTGTCCCCCCGAGCGCCAGCTCCCTAAGCGGATTCAAAGCAAGCTTTATAAGCTCCACGTCTCTCTCGACCGAACTTCTCCAGCCGCTGATCTCCTGCGAAAACCGGATCGGCACCGCATCCTGCAGGTGCGTACGCCCGCTCTTCACGATGCCCTCGTTCTCCTTCTCCAGCTTTACAAGCGCCTCGATGAGCATCGCAGCCGCAGGAATGAGATTATCCTCCAACGCAAGGACCGCCGAGATGTGCATCGCCGTCGGAAAAGTATCATTGGAAGACTGGCTCATGTTGATATCATCATTAGGATGGCACAGTCTCTCCCCCGCGAACTCATTCGCCACATTCGCGATCACCTCGTTCGCGTTCATATTCGACTGCGTCCCGGAACCCGTCTGCCACACAACAAGCGGAAAATGCTCCCAAAGCTCTCCCCCGATCACACGGTCGCATGCCTTCTCGATCGCCTCAAGCTTGTCTCCCGTCATCTTCTGCGGCCTTAGCTCAGCATTTGCCCTCGCGGCAGCCTTCTTCAAAATTCCAAAAGCATGAATGATCTCGGCAGGCATCGTCTCGATCCCCACCCCGATCCTGAAATTCTCATGGCTCCTCTCCGTCTGCGCCCCCCAGTACTTGTCGGCAGGCACCCTGACCTCTCCCATAGAATCGTGCTCAATGCGGTACTCCATATATCCCTCTCTCCTTATATAATATACAAAATCAGCTATACATTATATTAGCAGAAATCATTCCGGCTGTCTATCATGCGAGTCACGCGTGAAACGGGGTTTAATGAGCGTCCCAAGGTCAAGCTCCTGTCCTGTCCATCATGCGAGTCACGCGTGAAACGGGGCTCCCCGTTTCACGCGTGACTCCTGCCCCGGTACTATTCACGCCCCGACAGAAAAGGCCCCGCAGCCGGCTGCAGCGGATCGTCCGGCAGTCTGTGAACTGTTGTGCCTGCCCGAAGAGACAAGATGCCTAGAAGAACTTAGCCGCGAAGGCTCTCCTGAGCGGCGGCCCTAGTTCTTCTTGGCAGATTGGCTCTGAGGATCAGCAGGCACCGGTTCACAGACTGCCGGACGATCCGCTGCAGCCGACTGCGGGGCCTTTTCTGTCGGGGCGTAAATAGTACCCCCACTATCCAATAAAAAAAGGGGGCTCCATCGGAGCCCCCGAAAAAATAACACCTGCGAACCTCAGTCAAAGGCTGCTTACCCTTACCCCTCGATCGCAATATAGTTCCGGTTCTCAACCGCCTTCGGATCCTTCTTCGGCACATTCAGTTTAAGAATACCATCCTCAAACTTCGCATGCACATCCTCAGCCGTAACCGCATTACCCACAAAGAACGTCCTGTTCATGCTGCCGGAATACCTCTCACGACGAATATACTTGCCCTCGCCGTCCTTCTCATCCTTGTTCTCTGTCTTTGTCGCACTGACGGTCAGATAACCATCCTTCAGCGACAGCTTGACATCATCCTTGGTATACCCCGGCAGATCGATATCCAGCTCATACCCTGTCTCGGTCTCACGGATATCCGTCTTCATCAGATGATTCTCCGGTCTGCCCTGACGAGCAGGCTTCCTGCTAAAGAACGGATCATCAAACGGAAAACTCATAAAATCATCAAAAAGGTTATCTCCAAAAATACTCGGTACAAACATCATAAGTCATATCTCCTTTCTATATCGGACATATCAAAACCGCTTCCATCGAAACCCGGTCGATCTGCTGTTTCCTTTGTTCTAGTTGTAATATAGCACGCATTATTAGCACTGTCAATAGGTGAGTGCTAATAAAATTGTGAACATTCCGTGAACAAATGTCGAAATATGTCGAACGAAATTTCTTGCAACCACGCCCTCCATGTCCTATGCTAATATACAGAACATGTTCTGTATTATTACAAACAGATTTTCTATCCACCAAAGGAGAAAAACGTATGATCCAGACATTCGACCATTTCGACCTTGCATCAATAGCCGCAAGCGGACAATGCTTCCGCATCAGGCCCTCGAAAGACGGCATATGGACCGTCATCACCTGCGACCATATCCTCAGATTCAAAATACTCTCACTCACAGACGCCGGAACCGGTACCTACGACTTCGACTGCGACCCCACCGAATTCGACAAAATCTGGGTCCCCTATTTCGATCTGCAGACAGACTACTCTGTTTTCACCTCCATGATAGCCCCCGAAGATACCTATTTAAATGAAGCCGCAGACTACGGTGCCGGCCTTCGCATCCTGCACCAGGATCTGTGGGAAGTCCTCGTGAGCTTCATCATGTCCCAGCGCAAAAGCATCCCGTCCATCACCAACAGCGTCGAAAAACTCTGTCGAAACTTCGGCACCGAGATCAAAGACGGAATCTTCACCTTCCCCTCCCCCGAAGCCCTCTCCGAAGGCGCCACCGAAGACTTTATGCTGTGCGGCCTTGGCTACAGAGCCAAATATCTGCACATGGTATGCAGGCTCATCCGAGAAGGCGACCGGACATTGGAAGATGTCACAAACGACGCCCTGACAGACGCACAGATAAGGGACCGTCTTATGGTATTCCCCGGCATCGGGCTCAAAGTCGCAAACTGCATCTGCCTGTTCGGGCTCCACCGCCTGAACGCCTTCCCCAGAGACACCTGGATCAAAAAGATCGAAGACGAGCGGTACGACGGCCGTTTCCCCGAAGAACGCTATCCCGGCTGTGCCGGCGTGATGCAGCAGTATATGTTCTTCTATGAAAGAAAACGCAAAAAATTCACGGTCTGCTGAGCCCCCATGTCCCCTCAAAATTTGACAAACGCACGTGAATGTGATACTTTACGGGCAGCTGAGGCTATAACAGAAATAATGTTCACGCGCTTAACAGATTAAGAGGTGATTATATATATGAAGACAAATTTTACCATGATGCAATATTTCGAATGGTATCTTCCCAACGACGGACTCTGGTGGAAACGCTGTGCGGCCAAGGCCAAAAACCTGCGTTCCCTCGGTATCACCGGCGTGTGGCTTCCCCCGGCCTACAAAGGGACTTCTCAGGACGACGTAGGCTACGGCGTCTACGATATGTACGACCTGGGCGAATTTGACCAGAAAGGTACCGTCCGCACCAAATACGGAACAAAAGATGAATATCTGGAAGCCATCCGTGCCTTCCACGAAGCTGACATAAAAGTTTTTGCGGATATCGTCCTGAACCACCGCATGGGCGGCGACGAGGTCGAAGAGACCACCGCCGTCACCGACTCGGCCGACGACCGCAACCGCCAGGTGGGCGGCGTGGAGCAGGTCAAAGTCTGGTCCAAGTTCACTTTTCCGGGCCGCAAAGGCAAATACAGTGACTTCATCTGGGACCATACCTGCTTCTCCGGCACCGACTGGGCCGAAAACGAACAGGACCGCGACGTGATCTTCCGCTTTACCGGCAAACACTGGGACCCGGACACCGACCCCGAAAAAGGCAACTTCGACTACCTGATGGGGATGAACGTTGACATGAACAACCCGGTCGTGGTGGAGGAGACCAAAAAATGGCTCCTCTGGTACATCAACATGACAGGTATCGACGGGCTCAGGCTGGATGCCGTAAAGCACATCAGCTTCCCGTTCTACAAAGAACTGCTGAAAGAGATAAGAAAGCACGAAGAATCCAACATTCCCGCGGTCGGCGAGTACTGGAGCGGCGATGTCGACCAGCTGCTCTACTATCTCGATCAGGTGGACAACGAAATGTCACTCTTCGATGTGGCGCTTCACTATAACTTTTACAACGCCTGCCAGGCCGGCGGATACTACGACATGCGGCATATCTTCGACCGCACGCTGGTAAAAGAACGCCCCGACCACGCAGTCACGTTCGTCGATAACCACGACACACAGGACGGCCAGAGCCTTCAGTCCTTCGTCGAAGACTGGTTCAAGCCTCTCGCCTACGCGATGATCCTGCTCAGGCAGGAAGGCACCCCCTGTGTCTTTTACTCCGACTATTACGGCAACCCTGTACGAAACCGCCCGATGGTTCCCAACCTCGGCAAGCTCATTAAGCTCCGCCATTCCTACGCGTACGGCGATCAGATCGATTACATCGACCACGAATCAGTGATCGGCTGGGTGCGCCGCGGCGATGCCGACCATCCGCATTCCGGACTGGCGGTCATCCTGAGCAATGGCGAAGGCGGCACAAAAAGGATGGAGATGGGCAGCGAATACGCCGGCGTAAACTTCTATGACGCCCTCGGCAACTGCCCCGAAACGATCACGATCGGTGAGGATGGCTTTGGCGAGTTCCGCACCGAAGGAGGAGACCTTTCCGTCTGGGTGCAGAAAGAAGCCTTCGAAGATCTGGTGGTAAATGAGTAAGAAAATGATGGTGAGGAGACGTTTAGAATGATCAGGATCGATCTGATAACCGGTTTTCTCGGTTCGGGAAAAACCACTTTTATCCATGAGTACGCCCGCTATCTGATAGGCAAAGGCCTGAATATCGGCATTCTCGAGAACGATTACGGGGCCATCAATGTAGATATGATGCTGCTCGACGACCTCCCACAGGACAAATGCGAGCTGGAGATGGTGATCAGCGGAGACTACGACTGCCACCGGCGCCGCTTTAAGACAAAGCTCATCTCCATGGCCATGTCCGGCTACGACCGTGTTCTGGTAGAGCCCTCGGGCATCTATGACGTGGATGAATTCTTCGATGTATTATATGAAGAGCCGCTCGACAGATTTTATGAGAAAGGAAACGTCATATCAATCTTTGACGCACACCTGCCCGACGACCTCTCCGACGAGTCCGATTATCTGCTGGCCGCTCAGGCCGCAAACGCAGGCCTTATCGTCATCAGCAGGGCACAGGAGGCCGAAGAAAACGAGATAGACGGCGTTATCTCACACATCAATCGCGCTCTGGAAAAATACAAATGCTCCCGCCGGATCGAAACCCGGCTCGCCAAAGACTGGTCGTGCCTCACGCCGGAGGATTTTGCGCTTATCGAAAACTGCGGCTATGTTCCCGCAGATCATGTGCGCCTTCAGGTAGATCACGAAAACGCTTACTCCTCTCTTTTTTATATGAACGTGTCCATGAACGAAGAGGAGCTGCAGAAAACCGCCGAAGAATTGTTTGCGGACTCCTCATACGGGACTGTGATCCGTGTAAAAGGCTTTGTCCCACAGACAGGCGACGAATGGCTCGAGATCAATGCGACAAAAAATAAGATCACGGTCGCACAAGCCTGCCGTGGACAGGCTGTGCTGATCGTGATCGGTGAAAAGCTCAGAAAGGATAAAATTGATAAACTGTTCAGCCCTTATCTGAAGATCAGTTGAGCTGATATACATCGGCATACTGTACGCCGAAGGCAAGTGCTTCGCTGTGGCTGTCGAAGAAGATATCAACATGGCCGTACGGTGTGCCGCGGTCTTCTACGGTGTAGACCTGCCCGTTGATAAGGAGCTGCGTTCCGAAGGGGATGCCTCCCATGGCAACGGTATGGCCGGATGTCGGGTACACGCCGCTGGCGGTTGCGTTGTTCGCCACTCCGCAGCACTGTGCACACGGGCAGTAAGCGGTCAGTTTAAAGTTGCCAAGATAGGTTCCGCTTGAAGAGGAAGACTCGGTGTAGGTCTCCGTCTCGTCCTCACTGTAATCGCTGTAGTCATCCTCAGTGTAGGATGTCTCGGTGTAGCTCTCGCTGTCATCACTGTAGTCCGAGTAGCTGCCCGTCGAATAGGAATAGTTGCTGTATTCATATGTGTAGGAGCCGTCGCTGTAGCTGTCATAGGAAGAAGAGCCGCTGCCGCCGTTCACATAGTTTGCGTTGATATAGTAGCAGTCACCGTTCCTGTAAATCTCGCACCAGTCACCTGCGTTGTATGTGATGTTAACGGTGTCTCCGTAATAGAGGGCATCAACGATCTCCGCACTCATGGAGGGACCGGTTCTTACATTCAGCATGTCCGCAGTGATCGTTCCGCTCTGCGCATAAACACCTGTCGCGGCAATTGCAGCGGTGAGAAAAGCGGCTCCTAAAACCTTAGCCATAGAATGTTTCATAATTGATATCCTCCATATTTCTAACTTATTTCAAATATTACATATTTATTACGATATCATTTTATATTTGTTTCTATCTCTTGTCAAGTCTTTTTCATAAAATCTTTGTTGGGTCACTGAGAAACGTCCCCATTGGCCCAACCGACTTTTTCAGTGGTCTCGGACCGTCCCCGTGTGTTTTCCGTCCCCGTGTGTTTCCGGTTGCATATCCGCCCTCTATTTGTTATAATTCACTTATAAACGCGCCGTTCATTTACCATTTTTAGCAATAATTTACAATCGGCGTAACCGGCTTTTAACGGCAAGTAGCGAAGCGGATTGCCGGTTACCTTTGACCTCATCAACCACCAGTTCAAAATGGAGTATTAATCATGGGTAAAACACTGCAGGATATTCTGTACCTCATCGAACGCGAAAACATTAAGATCGTCGATTTCAAGCTCACCGACATCGACGGCAGATGGCGCCACCTGAGCATCCCGGCCGAGCGCCTCACCGAGGACACTATGATACACGGCATCGGTTTTGACGGTTCCAACTACGGCTATGCGCCGGTCGAGAACTCTGACATGGTCTTCACGCCGGTCCTCGATTCCGCTGTGATCGACCGCTATGCCGAGATCCCGACGCTCTCCATGATCGGCGATGTAAAGATCATCGATCTCCCCGAGAACCGTCCCTTCGATCAGTACCCCCGAAACGTTGCGATCCGCGCGCTGAACTACATGAAGGAGACCGGCGTCGCCGACCAGATGCTCATCGGACCGGAATATGAGTTCTACATCTTCGACAAAGTCCGCTACAACGTGAGCACCCAGGAGAGCAGCTTCTATATCCACACCCGCCAGGCCGACTGGGCTTCCGGCTCGGAGGACAACAACAAAGGCTACCAGCTCCCCCACGGCACCGGCTACCACACCTGCATGCCCATGGACGTGTGCGGTGACCTCCGCAGCCGTATGTGCCTCGTCATGAGCGAATGGGGGATCGACGTCAAGTATCATCACCCCGAAGTGGGTGGCTGCGGACAGATGGAGATCGAGGTGGAACTCGGAGACATGCTGAAGCTTGCCGACGATACGATGGCTGCCAAATACATCATCAAAAACGAAGCCGTAAAAGACGGCCGCACTGCAACCTTCATGCCCAAGCCCCTCGCGGGGGAAGCCGGCAACGGTATGCACGTGCACATGCTTTTATTTAAAGAAGGAAAGCCTGTGTTCTACAGCCCCGAGGGCTACGGACAGCTGAGTAAAGAGGCGATGTGGTTCATCGGAGGCCTTCTCACCCACGCAAGATCACTCTGCGCGATCACCAATCCCTCGACTAACTCTTATAAGAGGCTGGTACCCGGCTTCGAAGCTCCCGTCACCATCGGCTATGCCATGGCCAACCGGAGCGCCGTCGTCAGAATCCCCGCCTACGCAAAAAGCCCCGACAAAAAACGCTTTGAGCTCCGCAATCCCGACGCCACCTGCAATCCCTACTATGCATATGCAGCCATCCTCATGGCAGGGCTCGACGGAATCAAAAAGCAGATCGACCCGCACGAGATGGGCTGGGGCCCCTACGACTTCAATCTGTTTGATCTTTCACCCGAAGAACAGGCAAAGATCACGGGCCTTCCCAAGTCCCTCTCCGAGGCCCTGGATGCCCTCGAAGCCGACCACGATTATCTTACCGAAGGCGGCGTCTTCCCACTGCGGCTCCTGAAGCAGCACATCGCGCGCAAACGCAAGGATGACGAGGCTCTCTCCCGCATCCCCAATCCGGCAGAATTTGCCAAATATTACGAC
>CAMNGN010000036.1 GCA_946538475.1 uncultured Blautia sp. | reverse complement strand
CCGGTCACCGGTATGCGTGGATATGGCACTTTCAACCTTCCGGAGGGTTCCTGGACGGATGACAGCAGCCTGACGATTGCGCTGCTGGATAGTTTAAACCGCAAAGGAAGCGTAGACCTTGATGACATCATGGAGAATTTTATGAAATGGCTCCATGAAGGTGAGTTCACTCCGTATGGTCACTCCTACGATATCGGACAAGGGACCATGCAGGCGATAAACCGCTACAGGAGATACAGAAACGCAAAGAAGTGTGGCGGTGACGAAGAGTGGAATAACGGAAACGGAAGTCTGATGAGGATTCTTCCTGTTTGCATCTACAGCAGCGAAATGAAGAGCAAGGGAGAGTTCTCCGACAGCGATGCAATCAAGACGGTTCATGATGTGGGCAGCCTTACGCACGCGCACATCCGCGCTAACATCGCGTGCGGGCTGTACTTCTTCATGGTTCATCAGATTCTGAACGGGTGCGGTACGCTTAAAGAAAGGCTGCAGGAGGGGCTGACGAAGGGGTTTGCGTTTTATGAGATGTTCCTTGTTGATAAAGAGAACCTGCATTTCTATGACAGACTGAGAGACCTTGAGAGCTTCTCCAAGTTATCCGCAGATATGATTAAAAGCTCCGGGTATGTTGTAGACACTTTGGAGGCCGCAGTCTGGTCGCTTATCACCACGGACAGCTTTGAGAGCGCGCTTATTAAGGCAGTAAACCTTGGCAAGGACACCGACACCGTGGGTGCTGTCGCAGGCGGCCTCGGCGGGCTATTCTACGGCTACGACGCCATTCCACAGACCTGGCTTGACGCTATCAAGCGGAGGGAGTGGATTGAGGGGCTGTGCGGGCGTTAACAGAATGTTCATGGTGTCAGGCACTGTAAACAAAATGTGAACATGTTCATAGACTGTTTACGGTACCTGACACCATAAACCTTTGTTTAGGGTGTCAGGCACCGTGAACTTTTTTCGTGATTGACAGGTAAGCTGATTTTGATTATTGTTATATTTGGGTGGCCTTCTTTTTGTATGCGGTAATCCCTGTCGGTCAGGTAATCCATGGTGCTGCAAATGTGAGGCCGTTTTATATTAGCCCTGTTAATATTCAGACTGCGATGAAAACCGGGGAACGGATGCTTTGGCAGGTGGCAGAGCGGCAGAACCGGAAGAGCGACAGTCGATATATAATAAAAATGAATAGATGAAGGGTATATTATCATGGAGATTAAAATTGACAGTCCTGTAACAGAGCAAAATCTTATTGATATAGCAGAAGAACTTTCCACCATCAAGTCCTCGCTCGTGGATATTATAGAAGAGCTTGAAGGAAGTGAAGCGATCGACCCGATCGATGATGCGCTGGAGGCTGTGGAGGATGCAATCGACGCAATCTATGAAGCAGTTGATCTGGTCGAGGAAGAAGAGTACGAGCTTGACGAGGAAGCCGAAGAAGAGGATGAGGCGGAGATAGAGGGCGAGGTTGTTGTTGACCGCACGGTGAGTTTTGGGAATAAAGAGATCAACCTGGTCGTGAAAAAGGGTAAGAAATAGTCTGAGTTTACATAAAAGGTGTCAGGCACCGTGAACAAAGTATGAACGATGAAAGCAGTCAACCTTTTTCTATTATCGCGTGAAGTGCCGGAGGCGGTTCATCAGGAATTTGAATGTGCGTTGTCCGGAAGAAACAAACCTATAAAGTACAGGCCGGAAGAAATGGAACTCATTCGAGACATGGGCAGGGCGTTTATCAAGCACGGAGCGCCTGCCGATGTCTATGACGGATGGGTTTATTCTTTTACCATTCCGCAGGTAGGAAAAGAGTTTGACCTTTTGCGGATCACGGACAGCTCCGTGGTCAATCTTGAGCTGAAAAGCCGAAGCGTGGACGAAGCAAGGATTGAAAAGCAGCTTATTCAAAACCGTTATTATCTGGGGCATTTGAAAAAAGAAATATACAGCTTTACTTTGCTCAGGGATGATTCGGGCAGGCTGAAATTATACAGGTATGAAGATGGGCTGAAGCGTGGTGACATGCGTGAGCTGCTGAAAATTCTCATCGAGCAGACTTCCTGTATCACCGAGAACATCGAAGAGTTGTTTGACCCCTGTGTATATCTTGTTTCTCCCATCAATACGCCGGACAGATTCCTGAACAGGGAGTATTTTCTCAACAGTCAGCAGAGCCACATAAAGAATGAGATCATTCAAAAGGAACGCGGGCTTTTTGGCA
This sequence comes from uncultured Blautia sp., assembly GCA_946538475.1. GTDB lineage: Bacteria > Bacillota > Clostridia > Lachnospirales > Lachnospiraceae > Blautia_A. The sequence goes on along the minus strand of CAMNGN010000036.1, from coordinate 12,164 downwards.
TCAAAGGCTCGGCGGGGACAGGGAAGACGCTGCTGCTTTATGACATTGCGCTGGAACTCGGCAAGACAAGAAAAACGTGCGTCGTACACAGCGGGGTATTGAGCGAGGGGCACATTTATCTCTCGGGGAATGAGGATGCTTTCGATGTCATTTCGGCCAAAGATATCAGCACGGATACTTTTTCTTCCTATGAAGCGATCTGCGTGGATGAAACGCAGCGGCTTCACACCAACGAGCTGAACAAGGTTTTGGCGGCCTATGAGAGTAAGCCGTCTGGGATTTGCGTGTTTTCGTACGATTTTCAGCAATCGCTGTCGATCAGGGAAATTAAAAGAAATAATCCCAAAAGGCTGAATGATCTGGAGCATTTTCAGGAATATAACCTGACCGATAAGATTAGGACCAACGATGAGATCAGCTCTTTCATCAAGACGATGATGCGTCTCAGTGACAGGCCGAAAAAGGAGATTTCCTATGATCGCGTAGACGTCGTGTATGCGAATGACATGAAGGAATTGAAGGCGATTCTGCAGTTGTATTCTTCAAGAGGGTACAAGTGCATCATGCCGGCTCCTTCGCGGTACGCCACACAGTACGTCTCAAAGTATGCTTCGCAGTATGCCGGGGATCGGCCGGATTATTATACGGCTTCCGGTGCCGGGCAGTTTGTGATAGAGGAGGAATTCGATCAGGTCGTCGTTGTGATGGACGCGAATTTTAAATACGATGAGAACGGGGAACTGACCGCTTTTGAGTCCCCCGACCCTGACTATCTTTTTCAAAAACTCCTGTATCAGAATATCACACGGGCAAGAAAGCGGCTCTGCCTGGCGGTCTATGATAATCCGGAGCTGCTGGGGTATTTGCTGGCGATCAAGAATTATACGTTGTAGTGGATTTGTGTTCATAAAAAGTTTACAGTACCTGACACCATTAACGGAGTATGAACATTATGAACAAAATAAGAACGATCAGAGTCGTGGCGGCTGTCATCTGCAAGCAGGGCAGGGTGTTTGCTACGCAGAGGGGTTATGGCGATTATAAGGATTGGTGGGAGTTTCCGGGAGGTAAGGTTGAACCGGGGGAGACGGAAGAAGAGGCGCTGATCAGAGAAATACGTGAGGAGCTGGATGCGGATATCACGGTGGATAGATACATTACCACGGTGGAATACGATTATCCGGAGTTTCACTTGTCGATGGCATGTTACCTGTGCAGGTTAACGTCCGATCATTTGGCTTTGCTGGAGCATGAGGCGGCGAAGTGGGTCGGACTTGACGAACTTGATAAAGTGAAATGGCTGCCGGCGGATGTTATTGTTGCGAAAGCGATCAAAGAATCAGAATTCTGCGTAAATCAGGCGGGCATTGATGTGGCGGTGCGACAATGCAGGAAACAGACACAGGAGCATGAGGGTGCTGATGTTTCGCTGCATAATGGTTGCGGTCACTCAGAGGAGAAGCCCGGTATTGATACTACGCTGCGATATTATCGCGAACATGCGGAGGAATTTGCAGCCGGTACCATAAATGCGGATATGGAGGAAATTCGTGTCCGTTTTCTGGTCTGCCTGCCGGCGGGGGGCCGCATCCTGGATTTTGGCTGCGGGACAGGCCGTGATACAAAGGCGTTCAGAGATCTGGGATATGAAACAGACGCGCTCGATGGTTCTGAGGCGCTTTGCCAGATAGCGGAAAAACATACCGGCGCGGCTGTAAGATGCCTGGATTTCCGCGATTTTTCGCACTCGGAAGGCGAGATGTATGACGGAATCTGGGCGTGTGCTTCGCTTCTCCACCTGAAAAAACAGGAACTGCTTCCTGTAATGCGGGAACTGGGAAAAGCACTCAGGTCGGGCGGGGTAATGTATGCTTCTTTCAAGTACGGCGAGTTTGAAGGCGAGCGGAACGGCAGATTTTTTACTGACTTTACCCCGGAAGGATTCAGGGAGTTCATCAAGGATATTCCGGAATTCGAAATAGAGGAATGCTGGGTGACGGGAGATGTCAGGCCGGGCAGGGGGGATGAGAGATGGTTGAATCTGATCCTGAACCGGAATTAGATATTTCCCGGCTTCAGAAAAACCGGGCGAATGTGTGTGCTTTTTCTGCTCGATCAAGATAGATAAAATGGGAAAATTGAGGTCGATTAAATGAACTTTGAGGTTTTATCTTATGGAAATCCGGAGGCGGACACCTTGCTGGTCCAGCCGGTCGATGACCATGACCTGCAGGTGATCGAAAACGAAGTTTCGTATATTAAGGAGCTGACCGGGGGCGGGGTTTTCTGCCTGAAGGCGGTCAAAGTCAAAAGCTGGAACCGGGACCTTTCTCCCTGGCCGGCGCCGGCAGTGTTCGGTAACGAGGACTTTGGAGACGGAGCCGCCGAGATGCTTAAGTTCCTTGTAGATGAAGTACTTGATGGTGGCGATTCCGGTTCCGCATCGAATGTCAAAAGGCGATTCGTTGGCGGTTACTCCCTCGCAGGATTGTTTGCGCTCTGGGCAGGATTTCAGACGAACTGCTTTGACGGTATTGCGGCTGCGTCTCCCTCTGTCTGGTTCCCCGGTTTTCTTGCATATATGAGACAGAATAGCATCTGCACAGATGCGGTCTATCTGAGTCTGGGGGACAGGGAGGAAAAAACGAGAAATCCGGTCATGGCACAGGTGGGAAATGCGATTCGGGAGGCGGAAGCTATTTTTAAAGAGGCCGGTAAAGAGTGTACGCTTGAGTGGAATGCAGGGAACCATTTTAAGGATCCCGATTTACGGACAGCAAAGGCTTTTGCGTGGCTGATGAACAGATAAAGTGCAAAGGAGGATACACATGGAAAAAATCAGGGGAACAAACTTTGGTAACTGGCTGGTGCTGGAGAAGTGGATGAAGCCGGATATGTTTGAGGCGTATGGAGCTGAAGACGAGACCTGGCTGGCCAGGAAGATGCCGGCGGAGGAGTTCGCGGCGCATCTGAAGAAACATCGGGATACTTATATTACCGAAGAGGATTTTAAGCAGGTAAAGGAGTTCGGTCTTAACCTGGTTCGCCTTCCTGTGCCTTACCATGTGTTTGGAGACCGTCCGCCTATGCTTGGCTGCATTGAATATGTAGACAAGGCGATGGACTGGGCGGAAAAATACGGCCTGAAAATCCTTCTGGACCTGCATACAGTGCCCGGAAGTCAGAACGGCTACGACAACGGCGGTATCACAGGCGTGTGCAAATGGTGCAAGGATCCTGATGAGGTGGAATTTGCCCTGACGGTGCTGGAACGCCTCGCAGAGCGTTATGGAACCCGGGAGGGACTTTTTGGAATCGAGGTCCTTAACGAGCCGATATCCTGGATCGTCTATATTACTGCGCCGTCCACCGGCAAGGCGGAGGACAAAGAAGAGGCCAAGGGCTCGAGCTATGTGCCGCTCAGCTTCTTAAAGCCGTTTTACAGGGATGCCTACAGACGGCTGCGCGTGATCCTTCCCGAAGATAAGACCATCGTGTTTCATGATGGTTTCCGCATCGGCAGCTGGAACAGCTTTTTCCGCAACAGTGGGATGAAGAATGTCATGCTGGATACGCACATATACATTTTTGCCATGGAGAACTTTGTGCCGGTGGCGAAACCCTGGGTGTATCAGGCCTATATCGACATAAGCAGGCGCCAGCTGGACAGCGCCGCGAAGGACGTACCGGTGCTTGTCGGAGAGTGGTGTATTTGCAATAAGTACGCTTATCGTATGGACGATGTTATCGGCGGCCCTGAGGAATATAAAAGAGAGCAGGGGAAGAGGTACAGACAGATCGCCAGGATGCAGCTTGAGGCGTGGAATGATTCTGCGGGCTGGGTCTACTGGAACTATCAGCTCCTCAGAGACAGGAATATCCCGACAGACGAGAGCTGGAAGGAGAGTTGGGATCTTTACCGCTGCTTCAAAAATGGGTGGCTGACGGAAAAAATGATTTGTTCATAAAAAGTTCACGGTACCTGACACCATAAAAAATATTTTATGGTGTCAGGTACCGTGAATTTTTTATGAACAACGTGCCGGACGGGCGGGAAGATCTGCGCTGTTGTACAGATTGATCCGATACCAGTCGCCGATGCCAAGCTCTGCTTTGACCTGCCCTTGATGGAGCAGGGGAGAGCGGAGAACAATGGTATTATCTTTTGCTTCGGCGGAGATGTCGCCGGTATTGATTTCTGCGCCGTCGATCCAAAGCTTCAGGCCTTCGAGGCGGGTGGGGTTGGTTGCGGCGCCGTCGGGGGTGTGGTCGGCAAGGTACAGGCCGTTTCCGGCGTTGGCGAAGGACAGCCTGATCAAACCTTCTTCTGATTCAAGGCCGCACAGAGTGGGGGCTTCGCAGAGGACATCCTCGCCGTAGATACGATTTTCGGCCAGGAGAGCCAGACGTTCACCGACAGGTTTCTTTTTCTTCGGATGAATATCGAGCTCCATTCCGATGTCGGAGATGACCGCCATGCCGACGCCGGGAACGGTGTCTGCTGTGTGCTGCTGCGCTTCGCGGATGACTGCGTAGGGCTTTCCGATGCAGGCCATCCAGTGGCCGAAGGGGGCGAGCTGCACGAACAGGAAGGGCAGTTCGTCCTGCCAGAGTTTGCGGAAGCCGCGGATCAATGCAGGGAACAGTGTGAAATAAATCTCGGGGTATCTGTCGCCGTCCGATTCGCCCTGATAGTACAGGATGCCCTTTAAACCGTACGGCGCGACTTTGCAGAGCATGCTTTCGTATAAGCCGCCGGGGCGTGTCTCGGTTTTGGGACCCATCGGAGTTTCCCATTCGGAGGGATCTATATTTGACATATCCGGAACCGGCATACCGAGTTTGACCATGATATCGGGGAATGCCATGCCCTCCATAAGCATAACGGAGACCGGATCGGCGAAATGATCTACCCTGAAATTCGCGGGATTGGCACGGAATTGCTTGTCATAAGAGGCGATGTCGAGGTCCTTTAAAGCGGCCAGGTATTCATCCAGATAAATCACACCGCCACCTTCGCGGATGCTTTCTTCGCTCATCCAGGCACAGGCCGGTGTACCTCCCCAGTTGCAGCCGACAAGGCCGACCGGAATGTTGTAACGTGCCTGAATCGTTTTGGCAAAGTAGTAAGCGGGAGCAGAGAACCACTGCAGCTGTTCGGGCTCTGCTTTGCGCCAGAAACCGTAGTTTTTGAGATAATCTGCCTCGTCGAGCTGTTCGGGATAAGACACCTCGGGGTAGTCGAAGAAGCGGATATTCTCGTTCAGGCAGCTCTCTTTTTCAGAAGCAAAGTCGGCGTCAAACCGCATGTGAAATTCCATGTTGGACTGGCCGGCAGCGAGGTAAACATCGCCTACCTGCACATCGGAAAAGCAGAGGTTATCTTTTCCGTCTGTGATCATGACGGTTTCCTGAAAAGATGGCTGCAGTGGACCGATTTTCACACACCAGCTGTCATCTTCGGCGGCAGTGCAGGACTGTGTCATATTTTGTACAGTCACGGAGACTTGGGATCCTGCCGCAGCGGTTCCCCAGATCGCAATGATCTTGTCACGTTGAAGTGTCATGTGATCCTGAAAGATTAAGGCTGCTTTTAACATTTTTAATTCTCCTCTCCCACATTTCTTTGATTATATGACATTTCCTGAGGTGCGCCGGAAGGCTCTCAGAAACACCTCTCTTTGCGCTCTTTCCTGCACCGCTCAATATTTCCGCAGCGGTAGCAAAGCTCATTGTCGCAGATACCGTCATTTTCGAAGCAGGACCGGATATTTGCGATGGTGGTTTCTGCTATGTTGTTTAAAGCTTCCGCAGTCAGGAATGCCTGATGCGATGTGACGATGACATTCGGCATGGAGATCAGTCGGGAAAGCAGTTCGTCATTTAAGATATGGCCCGATCTGTCTTCGAAGAATATGTCAGCTTCTTCCTCGTACACGTCAAGGCAGGCTGCGCCGACTTTCCGGGCTTTGATTCCCTCGAGCAGGGCCTCGGCATCGATGAGAGCTCCGCGCGATGTGTTCAGGATCACGACGCCTTTTTTCATCTTTTCAATGGCGTCCGCGTTGATCATATGCCGGGTATCGGGGGTCAATGGGCAGTGAAGTGAAATGATGTCACTTCTTGCAAATAGTTCATCCTTGCTCACATATTCTATTCCGCTGTCCTTTGCCGGGTATGCGTCATAGGCGATCACGTTCATACCGAATCCTCGGCAGATGTCGATAAAAATGCGGCCGATTTTTCCTGTTCCGACGATGCCGGCGGTTTTTCCATGAAGGTCAAAGCCGGTAAGACCGTTGATGGAGAAGTTGAAATCCCGGGTCCGGTTGTATGCTTTGTGAATGCGTCTGACTGATGTGAGAAGAAGCGCCGCTGCGTGCTCCGCGACCGCATACGGAGAGTATGCCGGAACATGAACTACGTGGATCTTGCCGAAAGCATGCTCTACATCGACGTTGTTGTATCCCGCGCATCTCAGGGCGATGATCTTGACGCCGCAGCTGTACAGCTTGTCGATCACTGCGCTGTTCACCGTATCGTTGACGAACACGCATACGGCATCGCAGCCTCTCGCCAGCTCCGCGGTGTCCTCGGTCAGCTTGGTCTCCAGGAATTTGAATTCCATGTCGGTGGCTTTTTCATGGCTCTCAAATGACGCTTTGTCATATTCTTTGGTATCAAAAAACGCTACTTTGATCATCGTTATCCTCCTTATTGCAATATGTTTTATTATAGCATAACTTCCTTTTCGGGGACTATCCATGAGGGAAGAATCTTTGTTATTTTTTTGTTCACGGTGTCAGGTACTGTAAACAAAGTGTGAACATAACCACCGGGAATCTTGTCTAAATGCCGTTTCGATGATACGATGGTTAATATGAAGCATAGTGAATAATATGGTGGATGTTTACAAAATGTTCATGGTACCTGACACCATAAAAATTTATTTATGGTGTCAGGTACCATGAATAAAATATGAACAAAGGAGGACTTACACATGATCTACAGAGACTTTCAGGGGATGAAGCTGTCGGCGTTAGGCTTTGGCGCTATGCGCCTGCCGGTGATCGATGGAGATGATGGCAGGATCGATGAAGAAGCAGCACTTCGGATGGTGGATACGGCCATGAAGAATGGTATCAACTATTATGACACGGCGTGGGGATATCATGGAGAGAATTCGGAGACGGTTATGGGAAAGGCGCTGGCCCGCTATCCGAGGGACAGCTTTTATGTGGCTACGAAGTTCCCGGGGTATGATCCGTCGAACTGGGGCAAGGTAGAGGAGATTTTTGAGCGTCAGCTGGAGAAGCTGGGTGTCGATCACTTTGATTTCTATCTGTTCCACAATGTATGTGAGATGAATATCGATGCTTATCTGGATGATGAGAAATATGGCATCTACAGCTACCTGATCAGGCAGAAACAGAACGGCCGTATCCGCCATCTGGGCTTTTCGTGCCACGGTGCGATGGATGTGCTGAAACGCTTCCTGGATGCTTACGGAGATGACATGGAGTTCTGTCAGCTGCAGCTGAACTTCCTGGACTGGACGTTCCAGAACGGCAAGGGCAAGGTGGACCTCCTTAATGAGCGAAACATTCCGGTGTGGGTCATGGAGCCTCTTCGCGGCGGAAAGCTGGCCAGGCTTGACGCGGAATATGAGGCACAGCTGAAAGCCCTTCGCCCGGATGAGGAAATCCCGGCGTGGGCGTTCCGTTTCCTGCAGAGCATTCCTTCGGTGACGATGATCCTCTCAGGTATGTCCAACGAGGAGCAGCTGGAGAAGAACCTTGTCACGTTCGCGGAGGAGAAGAAACTCAGCGAGGAAGAGATGACAACGCTGCTTGGCATTGCGGAGAAGATGCTTTCTGTCGGAACAGTGCCCTGTACCGCATGTCATTACTGCGTGAGCCACTGTCCGCAGGGGCTGGATATTCCTACGCTGATCTCGCTGTACAATGAGCACGCTTATTCGGGCGGCGGGTTTATTGCCCCGATGGCGCTGAGCGCACTTCCCGAGGATAAGCTTCCGCAGGCCTGTCTGCAGTGCAGAAGCTGCGAGCAGGTATGTCCGCAGCAGATCAAGATTTCTGAGGTGCTGGAAGATTTCTCGGCGAAGCTGGGATGAGGAAGAGTGGCAGGCTGAGTTTACAGTGCCTGACACCGTGAACAGGTAAAAAAAGCCCGGGCTTTTTTGAAGTCCGGGCTTTACTGATTCACTTTACTTTATTAATTGTTGCTAATTGCCTGCCCAGATTATCCACGAGACAATGATATAGTATATTGCCTGTACGAATATACCGTGAAGATAAGAAAACTAACACATGGGGCCGGGTTCCTTAACGCCAATGGCTCCTCTTATTAACAAAACCCTAACAAATCATTGACAAAACAAAAAAGAACCTTCGCTAAGATTCACCTATCAGCTGAAGAGCTGAAGCAAAAAACGAATTTATAGCGGAGGTTTCATTATGAAGAACAATGTAAAATATCTGGTGACAGGCGCAGCGGGTTTTCTTGGCGGTACAGTATGCAGACAGCTGATCGAGCGCGGTGAAAGTGTTCGTGCTTTCGTTCTTCCGGGTGATCCGGCGGAAAAGTATGTTCCCGAGGAAGCGGAGATCGTGGAGGGAGATCTGACGGATATGGCTTCGCTGAAGAAATTCTTTGAGGTTGAATCCGGGACAGAAACAGTCGTATTACACATCGCAAGCATTGTCAGCGTTGATGCCGGTTTTTCGTCCAAGGTGATGGAAGTCAATGTGGATGGAACCGGGAATATTATCCGCCTTTGTCTTTCTCATCCGGAATGCAAAAAGCTGGTGTACTGCTCCTCCACCGGCGCGATTCCTGAGGCGGCACAAGGACAGGCTATCAGAGAAGTAGGCTATTTTGACCCTGATGAAGTAGTGGGCTGCTACAGCCGTTCCAAAGCGATGGCGAGCCAGGCAGTACTGAATGCAGTACACGAACAGGGGCTGAACGCCTGCATAGTTCATCCGAGCGGCATCATGGGGCCTGAAGATTTTGCGGTGGGAGAGACGACAGGCACCCTTATTAAGATCATCAATGGAGAGATGCCCGCAGGTATAAACGGTTCCTTCAACTTGTGCGATGTCCGCGATCTGGCGGCAGGAACGATTGCCGCAGCGGATCGGGGAGAAGCAGGAGAGTGCTATATTCTGGCGAATGAGCAGGTATCTTTCAAGGAATTCGCGCGTATGGTCAGCGACGAAGCGGGATGCAAGCCTGTTCGCACCTTCCTGCCGATCTGGGCAGCCAATTGGATGGGCGGCATGATGGAAAAGCAGGCGAAGAAAAAGGGAATCAAGCCGCTCATGACCAGATTTTCCGTCTATAACCTGGCGAGGAACAACCGGTATGATTCGACAAAAGCTGTTCGGGAGCTGGGCTACAGTACCCGCCCTTACAGGGAGACGATCCATGATGAGATCGCGTGGCTGAAGGAGACGGGGAAGATAGCGTGATCATGCATTCGTCAGGTGATAAAATTACACCGGGCCGATTACCGGTGCCCTGCTTCAATCATTTTTAAAATACTATAAAAGCAGGACACTAACAGAACTTTAACATTTATTATGATATACTGCTATTAATGGATGGATCTTGTGAATTCATGCAGGTATGACAATTTGGAATTTCATAGAGACAAGATATATGAAGCCTGCATGGCTATTGACGGCGCTGACAAAGGTGAAGGGACGGAGAACAGTATGTTTCGGATTTTAGTGGTAGAAGATGATAAGGAGCTGAACAGGCAGGTGTGCAGCTACCTTGGACATAACGGATATGAAGCTGTGGGGTGTCTGACTGCTAACGATGCCTTCAACACTCTGTATAATGATCTGTATGATCTGATCGTCTCAGACATTATGATGCCGGGGATGGATGGATTTGATTTTGCACGAACTGTCCGTGAGAATAACAGGGAAATCCCCATTCTGTTCATGACCGCACGGGATGACTTTGCGGCGAAACGTCAGGGTTTTCAGCTGGGGGTGGATGATTATATGGTGAAGCCTGTCGATCTGGAGGAACTGCTGCTGCGCGTTGGAGCGCTGCTTCGCAGAGCGGGTATAGCCCGGAGTCACAGGCTGGAAGTGGGAAGCGTGGTATTGGACATGGATGAGCGCTCCTGCACGATGGACGGGGAAGAAATTTCGCTGACCGTTCGGGAATTCAACATTTTGTTCAAACTTCTTTCGTATCCCAAAAAGACTTTTACCCGCGCGCAGCTTATGGACGAATTCTGGGATGCAGATTCCTCGTCCACGCTTCGGACGGTGGATGTATATATGACAAAGCTGAGGGAGAAATTCTCCGGATGTTCCGATTTTGCGATACAGACTGTTCGCGGTCTTGGCTATAAGGCGGTGATTTTGTGAACAGAGAACGCAGGTTGTTCGCCCTTTGGCGATATGTAATGTTTTTTCTATTGATCTGCTTCGTTGTGACATCTTCGTTTCTGCTGTTCTTTCATTTTATGCAGGTGGATGCCGAAGCAGTCAGGGCTGCCGCACCGCTGGTCTTCGGAAATATCCTGCTTCTGAGTCTGATCTGCTGCCTGATGGAATGGCTGCTTCACAGGTTTACAGTTGCTATACCCATACGCCGTATCAGGGAAGCGGCAAGCCGCATTTCTTCGGGAGATTTTACAGCCAGGATCGATACGACGCAGTTTACCGCGCTCAGTGAGGATTTTACCGGGATCGCGGAGGAGCTGAACCGAATGGCCTCTGCATTGGCTGAAACGGAAACGCTGCGTGTTGATTTTGTATCGAATGTTTCACACGAGATGAAGACGCCGCTGGCGGTCATCCGCAATTATGCAGCTATGTTGAGAAAGGGCGGCTTATCTGAAAAGGAAAAGACGGAATGTGTGGAAGGAATCGACATCACCGTACAGAGGATGAGCGAGCTCATCACCAATATTTTGAAATTGAATAAGCTTGAACATCAGCAGATCCAGGCATCCCCTGTCTCGTTCGACTTGAGTGAACAGGTTACGGAGTGTATCCTCGGGTTTGATGATGCTTTTACAGAGAAGATGATCGAGCTGGAGACAGACCTGGAGGAGCAGGTTATTGTCAGGGCAGATCCTGAACTGCTGGCGCTTGTGTGGAACAATCTGTTGTCCAATGCGGTGAAGTTTACCGGAGAAGGCGGAACCATTACGGTCAATGTTTCGACGGACGGGAATGACGCTGTTGTTAGTGTGCGGGACACCGGGGCCGGAATGGATGAAAAGACCGGGAAGCATATTTTTGATCAGTTTTATCAGGGAGATACATCCCACGCCACCGAGGGTAATGGCCTGGGACTTGCGCTTGTCAGGAGGGTGATCGATCTGACGGGAGGGGAGATCTCGGTAGAAAGTGAGCTCGGGAAAGGCAGTACCTTTACTGTACGGCTTGGGAGGAACGTGTTATGAGTGAAGAAAAGTCATTTACATATACATATACATCGACTGAACGCAGGAATACTTCTTTACAGCCGGCGGAAGGCTCTGTGCGGAAAGAGGAAAATACAGACGAAGACCATGGCGGCACGGGGAGAGTCGTAAAGGCTGTGCTTTGGGGAACAGGCAGCTGCCTGCTTTTTGGCCTGGGATTATCATGTGTGCTGGAGTGGGCAGCCTATATTCCGGGAATTGTTTGCGGTGCACTTGGCATAGCCGGGATGGCGGCGGTGCCGGCGGTTTATAAGCGTAAGAGTAATTGAAGCGTCCACGGGGACAGGTTCCTTGACCGGAATGAGTCAAGGAACCTGTCCCCGTGTGCGCATTGTTGAAACATACAAACCTTCTGCGAAACTACGAAAATATGTTGACAAAAGCAAACCAGATTGATATCATGATGATATCAAATCAATAGCTACTGCAAAAGTCAATAAACATATTTTTTTTCGGATCAAAAGAAATGATCCTGCATCGAGAAAGAAGGGTTTGTAATGACAGAAAAGATTTTGTCGACAAAGAAAAATGGTATGGCAGTTCTTATACTCACTATTGTATTGCTGCTTGCCGGCATCGGTTTATTTATTGTTTCGCTCGCTGCCCTGAAAGGCGCTCCCGGCATCATCGGGACGATTGCAGGCATACTGATCATGGCACTGGGCTGGCTTCCTTTCTGCGGACT
>CAMNGN010000035.1 GCA_946538475.1 uncultured Blautia sp. | reverse complement strand
CCCTTTCCATTGCCCGACAACAGAATAATCGGGTTTTCCGAACGGTCCTTCTCTCTTTTCTTTGTCCTGATATGCTTCAAAGCCGCCAAGGGCTGCCAGAGCTTTATCATTTGTCAGATCCACAATTTGTTCAATTCAAAACTACGCATGGCCACATACCCTTTAAGCTGCTGTTCTGCCGGGATCTCATCGATAAAAAGATGGTCTTCAAATTCGCAGCTGATGTAACAATTATACTCCGCCCCCGTTACTCGTTCCTCATCCGGTAATAAATATTTTGATGCCGATGGCAATCAGAATCACACCTCCCAATATGGATGCTTTTCCTGCAAGATGTGTTCCGATACGTCTCCCAATCATTATCCCGCAAAAACAGATGGCAAAAGTCACTGCACCGATAATAAGAGAAGCGAGCAGAGCTCTTCCCAAACTATACCCTGCAATGGTAAAACCCACTGACAGCGCATCGATCGAGGTCGCAACTCCCTGCATCATAAGCGCTCCGAAACCCGGCGTAATATCTGTGTTCTCTTCGCCGCCTCTTATTCCCTCGATCAGCATTTTGCCCCCGATGAAAAGCAGCAGTATCAGTGCGATCCACGGGATCACTTTCTGAAAAGCAGTGAATGCATGTGCGATGCTCCGAACACACATCCATCCGAGCATAGGCATAAGGAACTGAAATCCGGCGAAAGTCAGAGGAATGGCAAAACGCGCCGCGCGTGACATCCTTGGCATATTAAGGCCATTCGCCATGGATACGGAAAAAGCATCCATGGCAAGACCTGTGCCAAGCAAGATGCTGTTTATGATGAAAGAAGCAGTCATACTTAAATAGCTTTCCTTGGAGTTTTTAGTTGATGGGTATTTGTTGATTGTAACAGGAACTGTACAAATGTCAAGAGGAAGACAGTGAATCAGGGAGAAAGAATCAGGGGACAGGTCCCTTGAGTTATAGCAGAGTCAAGTGTTAGATTTTGTTAACATTGGACGAATTTCCAAATATCCGGTATAATACTCTCCCATATGGAGGTTAACAGCAATGCAATGTAAAAAACTGACGGCATGTGCGCTTCTTGTATGTCTGTCATTCTCGGCCCCACAGCATGTAGAGGCCATAATTCCCAACACCATCGTTTCCTTCCAGAATAATGCTTCAGGCGGTATTCTTTCTTCCGAAGAAGATATTGGTCTGGGAAGCAGTGACGGTATCAATTACTACTTCACCTATAACGGCACAGAGTTTCATGCCGAGCACAGATATGATGCCTGGGTGATTTACAGCTCCTACCGGATCATCAACGCATCCGACATCGAGATCATATGCAGTGCCCTCTCCCGCGAGCATCCGGTACCGAGCATAGACTATACTTCTTACCGCACCCCGTCCGACATGGCTCTGGAATGGATCCAGCATAACATCGTCTACTACCAGCTTCCCGAAGGCAGCCACTGGCGGGAACACGCCATGACCGTGTGCCTTGACCCCGAGGACCAGGGAAAGACCTTTCAGGAGCTGTACGAGGACAGAACAGGGACAAAGCTTGATAATGAAGAGCTCATTGAAAAGATCAGGGAAAAGATAAAGGAATATCTGGGGAGATGAGTTCATAAAAAGTTCACGGTACTGACACCATAAAAATTTATTATGGTGTCAGGTACCGTGAATTTTTTGTGAACTTTTTTCTTCTATGGTATAATATTTTCAACAATGTACACAGCAATTAAATGAGGAGTAAAACGCTATGGACAAAAATACATTTTCCCCCACACCCCCTATGGGCTGGAACAGCTATGACTATTACAACACCGAGATAAATGAAGCGCAGGTTCGCGCAAACGCAGACTACATGGCTGCCCATCTGAAAGAATTCGGCTGGGAATATGTTGTCATCGATATCGAGTGGTATGCCACCTTGGCCGGGTCCGAAAACAGGTTGTATCAGTACATCCCCTTCGGCGAACTGGTGATGGATGAATATTCCCGGCTGATCCCCGATCCGGTCCGTTTTCCTTCATCCGCAGGCGGAAAAGGGTTCAAGCCGCTAGCTGACTACATTCATTCCCTGGGGCTGAAATTCGGCATCCATATCATGAGAGGCATTCCGCGCATCGCTGCCCACAGGCACACAGCGCTTTTAGGGACATCCATGACCGCTGACAGGCTCGCCGATCCGTCCAACATCTGTTCGTGGAATCCGGATATGTACGGGCTCAGGGCTCATCTGCCCGAGGCGCAGCTTTATTACAATTCCATCATGCAGCTGTATGCAGAATGGGGCGTGGATTATATCAAGTGTGATGATATCTGCAGGGAAGATGCCGTCACAGCTCATACCGAGATCAATCTGCTGCACAATGCGATCCTTGCTTGCGGCAGACCGATCGTCCTGTCTCTGTCCCCGGGACCCGCAAAAATCTCTGAGGCTGCCTATTATGCCGAGAATGCAAATATGTGGCGTATCACAGACGATTTCTGGGACTCCTGGCCGCTGCTCAAGGATATGTTCCGCCGCTGCGAACTCTGGCAGGGCAAGGCAGAACCGGGCTGCTGGCCTGACTGCGATATGCTGCCCGTAGGAATCATCGGTGGCTGCTTCGGCGATAGGGTCGAACGAAAGAGTGCCCTTACAGTCGACGAGTTAAAAACCATGATGAGCCTGTGGGGAATCTTCGGCTCCCCGCTCATGATCGGCGGAGAACTGACCAAGATGGATTCTTCCTCCCTGTCTCTCCTTACCAACCGTGAGCTGCTTGCGATGCACAAATGCGGAAAATATGCAATGCAGATGGAACGCACAGACGATCACGCGATCTGGATGTCCAAAGATCCCGTGTCCGACACCGGCTACATCGCCATGTTCAACCTGGCCGACGAAGAGCGCGCCGTACATTTCTGGATCAGCTCGGCGGCAGACCGTGGCATGAAACCCTACAACGGCGGACCGATCCGCGAGATCTGGACCGACACCTCCGCGGACATCATCACCGGCGGCCTGGCCTGTATTGTGCCGGCGCATGGGGTGAAGGTGCTGAAATATTGAAAAACTGATATTTGTTCACAAAAAATTCACGGTACCTGACACCATAAAATCAATTATATGGTGTCAGGTACCGTGAACTTTTTGTGAACAAGCCGCACAACACCCCCAGCTCACAGTACCAATAATCCAGACTACAGCCAAACCGCCGGCGCCCCTCAATAAGGAGCCGCCGGCGGTTTCTGTTCATAAAAAGTTTACAGTACCTGACACCGTGAAAAATCAGTGAACTTCAATCACGGTTTCCCCGGTCATTCCATAATCGGCCGGTTCGACATAAAAATCATCACCCTCAGTATTTGTCAGCCACCACGCCTGGGGCATCGTCCTGATGATATTACGGAGGCTGCTGCTTACGCGGATCGTAATAGTGTTTTCACCCGGAGTCACAGCACCGGAAATATCAGCGACTGCTGTATCCATATTCACAGGCACTTTCTGTCCGTTTACTTCCACGCTTGCGGTTCCGTAATTGAAGTTTCCTGCATGAAGCACCGCCTTCTTTTCGGTCGAATAATCTTCCGGCAGTTCAAATGTGGTCGTGTATGTGCCGACACCGCACACCGCATCTCCGATCGCTTCGATATCTTTCCAGGGAAGCAGCTCTTCCAATTCTCCTGCATCGATGTCTGTGTGCTCGGTAGCAAATGTCACTTCTGTCGTAGTCACACCTGTCTCTTCATTTGTCTCGGTACGTTCCACCTGCTCACCCGGAGTAAAGGAATCTACAACCAGATGCCATCCTGCAAGCTCAATTTTCTCAGCATCAGCCGAAGCTTGATCTGCAGAAGACTCCTCTGAAGCCGAAGCCTCGCCCGCAGCAGCCCCCAGCACAAACACCTTCGCCTCACCCGGAGCGATCTCTGCGGAGAACGTGGTCTTTCCGTCAGCAGCTTCCGCCCCTGCGATCTGCTCAGCTTCACCGGTCCAGGTATTCAGCTCATAAACCGCATACTCCCCATCCACACTAAATGTGGGAACATAGCTCTCCTCATCGGTAAACATATAATGATATGCATACAGATAAGAAGCATCCTCCGCCTCACGCATAGCGGTAAGGATCTTGCTGTTTGGCTCAGCAAAAGCCGCATTAGCTTCGACCCCAAGCGCCTTCAAAGTTTCCAAAACCTCTTCCTGCGATTCCACAACAGCGACATTGTCCAAGGCCTTGATCTGTTCCACAACACCGGCAAGCTCTTCATCCTTGCCATCATTGCTTCCCGTCGTCGAAGCAGCCTGCGTATTCACTTTCTCCACTACCGGCGCATATGTGTCATCACAGTTGACATCCTCTACAACATTATTGACAAACAGTACGGGAAGGCCTTCCTGCGCCGCCTTGAGCAGGGCCTCTGCCGAGTCAAGAGGAAGCTCATCCTCCATCACCACCACGGCCTGATAACGAACGCCATCCGTCGTCAGCTCTCCGTCCGCCACTTCCGCACCGCAGTCATTCAGTACGAGCGGAGAAACATACTCATAAGTATAACCTGCATTCTGCAGATCCATATTCTTCCAGTAATAACCCTCGTTATTGTGCGTCCGGTTTCCGCTCACCTCACCGACGAACAGCCCATTGTTGATCAGATAGTCATTGCGAAGCATCAGAAGATCGACCTTGGCACGTCCCTGCTCGAGCACTTTCTGCATTCTGGACAGGTTCGCATTCACCTCGGGATAATCCGCAAAGCCCGGCTGTCTCTCATTAAAACGATCGGAGAACAGCGGCTCCATTCCCTCATAACCCGGCCATGCCACATTCTCTGCCGGACCATAAGCGCAGGAATAACCATGCACGACCGTCTTCTGGATACCGCCTGCAAACTGCAGATAATCCAGCTGGCGATAGTATCCGTTATTATAGCTGTAATTAGCAAAAAGATCCGCTCCTGTCTCCGAAGAGAACCGTTTATTGTACAGATGCGCAGCTCCCGAGAACATACGATAAGCATCCAGCTCGTTTCCGAATTCAAAAGATTCTGTCTCCAGATAATCGATGGAATCGACCGTCTGCGTCATCTCCATCGCCTTTCCGTAAGCCGGCTCTGCACGCAGCTTCATATTTCTTGTATGAAGCCAGTCAGAAATGACCTTCAGACAATTCTCCTCATAAAGCTCGGTAGATGTCTGATAAAAATCCCTGCGAAGGTCATCAAGCTGAATCTCCGCCGATTCTTCCCCATCAAAGACATAATTGAGCTTAATACCCAGAGAATCAATGTTGTCCGGTGTATCCGAAATCAGAAACGGCAGATATTTTTCCACACTGTAGCCTCGGCGGGATTCAAACTGCTCGAGCATATCCGTGCACCAGAGGTTGCGTGTGGTATTCTCACCCTTTACACAAAGCTCCAGCGAATCCATGTACAGTCCGCATTCGTCGATCTGATCGATCACTTCCTGAAGATCCTCAGTAAGCACGGTGCTGTTCCAATAATCGATAAAGGTGTCAGCCCCGGCTTTGTCAAAGTAGTTGATCGTATAATTCTTTCCGGAGACCGAAGCGGTGTAGCTTTCACCGGTACCATACTGATAGAAAGCAAACAGCAGATAATCTCCATCGCCTTCCGCTGTAAAGTCGATGGAATATGTTCCGTCACTTTCCTGCACAAGTTCTGTCACCGGCTGCATATTATCTGTGTCAAGCACGGTCTTTGTCCCTGCTGCTTCGTCTCCCCAACTGACGACCGGAGCAGCTACCACACTGACGAGAGTCTGCACTGTGACATCTTCGGGCAGCACGCAGACCGGAAGCTCTCCGCTGTATGATGCCGGTCCCTCTTCACTCTTTGCCTCAACCGTAACGTATCCGAGCTCCTGCGAAGCGCTCTGATCATCCGGAGTAATAAGATCTGCGGGAAGATTCGCTGTCGCCCAATAGGTTCCGCCCGTCATGCTGACGCTCATGCCATATTTCTGACACTCCTCGATGATCAGCTTACTGTCATGGATCCACTCGGGAGAACCCCAGCCATATGTCGCATCATCAAGTATCTCCGCCTCGGACATCAGTGTGACGAATTCCACACCGCCGTAGCCGGCATCGTACAGATCTTTGACCGCCTCCCTCAGCGTTTCGTCTGTATGCGATCCCTCAGCCAGCCACCATCTGGCATAAGGACGATATTTGGTTTCTGTTTCACGATACGCGGACGAAATCTGTTCCGCAAAATCTTCTGCTGTTTCTGCCATGACGCAGACCGATCCCGCTGATGTGAGGACCATACTTGCAGAAATAGCCAACGCAGTAATACCGATTCGTTTCCTGTTTCTCATTTTACTGCCTCCTTGTCTTTTTATACTTATATTGTAAGAAACAGGCCGGGCAGGTTCAATGTCACTATCCTTCTATTTTGTTATAAATCCTTACATCAATGCAGATACTTGTTTTTTCGGCCGTCGGACTATAAAATGGTTCTTAGCAGTATACACTGCCACATTTTGTAAACAGAAGGGGGATGTCTCTATGTCAGGGCTCAAAACTATCCTTGTCGATGACGACTATCTGGTCCTCAAGGATCTGCGTTCTATGGTAGACTGGGAAACGCTGGGCTTCAGCATTATCGGCACCGCTTCGACCGGAAAAGCCGCGCTTAAACTTATCTCGGAAAAGGCTCCTTCTCTTGTTATCACCGACATCTCGATGCCTGCGATGGATGGATTTGATCTTACCGAGGCTCTGCTGAAAGACCATCCCGAAATATATATTATTTTTATCACCTCATACGCCGATTTTGATTACGCCAAGAAAGCAATCGAGCTGGGAATACGCGACTATATCCTCAAAAACGAGATCACTCCGCAGCTGCTCACAGAAAAACTGGCACGTGTCCGTGACCGCATCAGGCACACGGAAAATACCGCACAGCTGAACCTCCGCGCAGAAGCAGCCAGGTATTTTCAGGATCTGCCCGCCTCTCTTCCCGAACAGTTGCTGCATCAGTCCCGCTTTTTTTACGTTATCTCGATGCAGCTTCCTTTCGAAAAACTCAAGGCACATTTTGGCAGAGCAGATAAGGTGACGCAGGAATTATATGATGCCGCCTCCCAAACGCTTCTGAAAGAATATCCCCGTATGATGCTGTTTACCGTGGATCATCTGCTGATTGCCGGAATCCTTCCGTCCGAAGCCCCGGAAGGCCTGCCGTCCACTGTCGGTTCACGAATCTGCCGTTCTATAACAGGCAGCATGCAGCCTTTGCTCTCCCAAAAGCTGCTGATCTTCTATGCTCCCTCGCAGATGACATTGACTGCATTCCGAAGCCTGTTTGAAAAAGCAGCCCACTTTGTACATTATCACAGCCTTCTCCCGGGACAAGACGAGTCTCTGTTTTCACTCACGGATGCCGATTCCTTTGTGCCGGTCAATCTTGCCTTCCGGTATGACCTGCTAAAGAATGTCCCGACCGACACGGAGCCTTTTAAAGAAGCTCTCGAGGCCTATGTCTCCCGCCTTTCAAATCACAAAGACGCTGACAGTCTTCTTATGCTGTACCATAATCTGGTCATACAGCTGGAGGAGCTCTCCGAGCACGTTGTCTCTCCCGAAGAAAAGATATACCTGTCCTCGGCCGAAGAGTTTTGCTCCTGCTTTGCGGAGCTCGCGGACGATTATCAAAGCAGCAGGAAAACACACAGCGATCACTCCCTGTCTCCGGTCGTGAATCAGGCCATGCAATATATCCGCGAAAACTACGGAAATCATTTCCTGAACATTCAGATGATCGCGGATAAGCTGCAGATCAGCTCCGGCAGGTTAAGCGTACTGTTCAAGCAGGATTCCGGAAAAACGGTCAATGAATACCTGACAGGTGTCAGGATCAGCCAAAGTATATATCTTTTGGAGAACACGAACCTGAAAATCTACGAAATAGCCGATCGTGTCGGATATAAATCTTCTCAGTATTTCAGCCAGGCTTTCCAGCAGAGGACGGGGATGAAGCCCCTTGATCTGCGCGGAAAGGACAGGCAAAGAGGTGCCACATGAAAAAGCTGCGTTTTCGCTTATCGAAGAAACTTTTCCGAAAATATCTGACCGTCTATACGAGGCTCTTTTTAGTTCTGGCTCTGCTTGTGCTGGGAAGCAGCCTTTTCATCATACAGCGAAATACTCAACACGATGTTGTGACAAATATGACTGCCGTGCTGGACACTCTGGTATCCTTTCAGACATCAATGCAGCAAAAGGCGACCTATCTTTCTTCCGATTCCGTGCTGCTCAAGGCGCTGAATGCTGACGAAAAACTCTCTGAAGCCGAAGCTGCTGCGCAGATCAGGCTTGACCTGCGTTCTATCGTCAATGCGGATTCGTCGCTGTATTTTATCATGCTGGATTTCCCGGACGGGTCCTGCTATTTTCCCTCAGGCGGTTATCAGGATGCGCTGACCTCCTTCATCAAAGCACAGCCGGAATATGCCGCTGTCCGCACCCGGGAAGCTTCGCTTATTTCTCCTTTTTATTCACGGGATGCCCTGCTCGAATTTTGGGAAACCGGCTCCGGGACATTTGAGGTGTATTGGCCCGAAACATTCTGTCTGTATTACACAAGAGTGATGCTTTCCGGACAGTCCGTTTTAATGACCTGCCTGTTCGATGTATCGCAGACCGTATCATCCTGTATAGCAGAAGCATCTTCCACGGATGGTTTCTTTCTGTTCAACAGCCATTCGGATTGCATCTATTCCTACGATCCCCAACAAAAATCGGCAGGTGTGCCCGAAAGCTTTTCTCTGCTTTCCCCTTCTGCCGGAATGATGTGCCGGGACGGATACTATTATCTGGCCAACCAATATTCATCCGTATATGCTGTCGGATTTGTTTCGCTATGGGAGCTGATCGGACGGGTGGCGATCCTGCTGCTGATCCTGATCCTGCTTTATCTCTTCCCGCTGGTCATCACACTCCTGTACCTTTTTCCGGTCAATGAGCGAATGCTGCTGCCTTTGTACCGGCTGAATGACAGCATCCATTCCTTTTCCATCGGAGAAAAAGAGCCCGAGCTTATAAAGACGGAAGACGAGATCGAGGATCTGAGCCTTTCCTTCCGTCGGATGGCCCTGAATATCAACGCGCAAGCCTCAGAGCTGTCGCAGAAAGAACGCGAGAAAGCGCTCACTTATTACAAGCTGATGACGACTCAGCTCGATCCGCACTTTATCTATAACACGATGAATATCATCAATATTCTGGCCAGGCAGAACGACTGCGATGGAATAGTCAAAGTCAATACCGCACTTACACGGGTGCTTCGTGAGCGGCTGAACACCCAGAATACCACTTTCTCACCGGTTGAAGAAGAGATCCGGACGCTAAAGCAGTATCTGGTAATCATGGATTATCGCTATCATCAGCAGGTCAATGTGGATTTTGAGATCGAAGAAGAAACCGAAGGCATGCTGATCCCGAAGAACATTCTTCAGCCGCTGGTCGAGAACTCTTACTATCACGGACTGGTCAAGGAGAATGGTCGGATCTCCGGCAACATCGGGATTTTTATCTATATGGCAGAAGAAGAGATCATCATAGAAGTGAGTGATGACGGGGCGGGTTTTCAGAATGAACACCTCGAGTATCTGAAAAGTCACAGTTTTTCTTCCGGAAAGGACGCAAAAAAGGACACCCATATCGGAATTGAGAATATCTATCAGAGGCTCACCTATCTTTATGGAGACAGGTTTGACATGGATATTCAAAGTAATCCCGGTCAGGGTGCCACGATCATTCTTACGCTTCCCTGCATCAAAGAAGCTTCCTCGTATCAAAGCGAATCAATATAGTCCGTAATAAATTGCTGAAACCTTTCTCCGTCAAGAGAAGGGTTTTCTTTTTTTCTCAGTGAAAGGATCTGCTCCTTTGTCAGGAAACGATAGTCCGGATTTTGGATGAAGTCGCTCAATGCTTCCGCACGCTCTTTATTGTCAACCGGAACAGCATGCAGATAGTAGCTTTGATGGCCATCGGTCAGCGGGTATCCTTCAATATAATTGAACAGATCAAAAAACAAAAAGAGGGGATCCAGTGACAAAGCGGGGAGTCCGTAAGCGGCTGCCAGGACGCCGCTGTCGAAGCATTCTCGCAGATTGACGGGAAGGTCGATGCTGAACAGGCTGATTTCTTCTTTTTTGCCTCTGCTTTTTATCCCTTCGATCACACCGTCCGGCACCATCACTCCTTTTGTCCCGACGATCAGCACAGAATCCAGGTCAGGCCACGCATCGATCAGGTCCGCCGTGATTTTTTCGGCATCCTGCTTATCCTGTACCGCACGTACCGTCGCAACGATCTCCATGCCCTGAAGATCCGGCAAGGCATCCATGATCCCTTTCTCCCGCTGTATACAGGTTACATTCCACATTTCCTCCGATATAAGAGCGATTCTGCGGGCGCCCATATCATAAGCCCTGCGGATCATCTCTGCGCCGGTCTCCTCCTCCCGCTCTCCTGTGTTTCCAATGTACCATTGGGATGATTCGCACAGCGAACGGATGTCTTCATCCTGGATCTGCCAGAGGAAAATGCCCCATGGCATCTTCGCCTCCTCGCACAGGCCGCAGATCGTCGGCAGGACATTTTCGTCCGACACAAAGAGCATCAGCCCGTCAATGTCCCGGCCGATGAGATTCCTCACGCTATCCGCCGGCGACATATCGCTGCTGCCCTCCACAATCTCAAACGGGAGGAACTGCTGCATCATCTGCAGGTTATTGTACAGTTGGCTGAACGGATTATCTTTGTGTGTGACCCCCACAATACCGATGCAATACATCTTCCCTTCTTTCCCCGGTACTCCGCTCTCCGCTCCGTATCCGGGAAAGTGAAACAACAATACCAAAAAAAGAATAATGATCACGCTTTTTTTCATTTGTGCAGGTTCCTTGTAAATATTCGTAAACGTCAACGGTTCCGGACTCCATTATAACAGTGTTCACATTTTCTTCACAGTACCTACTGACACCATAAAAAAATATTTATGGTGTCAGGTACCGTGAACTTTTTGTGAACTAACCCTGCTTCATCCGCCTCCACACCACCAAATACATGGTGGTAAAGCAGGCTGTCGCCCCTACGATCTGACTGATAAATTCTGCCCGAAAGACACCGTGCACTCCAAACCCAAGCGCCGGCAACAGCAATGTAAGCGGTACAACCAGCACAATTTTACGCAGCATGGAAAAGAATAGCGCATGCTTCGGATAATTCAGCGCCACAAATGTACTCTGCCCCGTCAGCTGCAGGGACATAAACGGAAACGCGCCGAAGTAAATGCGGGCACAGTCCACGGTCACATCAACCAGCTGTTTGTCCGAAGTAAACAGCCGGAAAAACGGTGCCGGAATGATCATCACCGCAGCCCACATGATGGTGTTAATCCCAAGGCCGCACAGCAGGATGAAGCGTATACTGTCCGAAACACGGCTGTACTTCTTCGCCCCATAGTTGAAACTCATTACACTCTGCCCTGCTGCCGCCACGCCGTTTATCGGTAAACTCATGATCTCGCGAAGTGAATTGATGAGGCTCATCGCGCCGATGTAAAGCGTGCTGAGCTCTCCGCCCCATTGTTTGAGCATGATATTCACAGCGGCCTGTGTCACACTGTTGGTCACCTTGAAGGTAAATCCGGTAACACCCAGCTTCAGAATTCCCCCAAGCTGTGTATGGTCAATTGCAAGTCGCCGCAGCCTGACCGGTGGCTTTTTGCTTCGAAGAAAACGTACGACCCACAATGCACTTACAATCTGCGAAAGGATCGTAGCCAATGCCGCGCCGCGAATCCCCATTCCTAAACCAAAGATCAACACAGGATCCAGTACAATATTCAGCGCTGCTCCTATGATCACCGTAGTCATCCCAACACCCGGAAAGCCCTGCGATGTGATGAACGGATTCATCCCCAGGCTAATCAGGACAGGAATCGTGCCAACCACATAGATTCGGAAATATCCCAATGCAGCAGGCATCGTCTCATCGTCACCGCCAAGCCACCTGAGAGTTACAGGCGCTGTTATATATAGAAGAAATGTCAAAACTGCACCTGTGATCAGCAGTGCAGTAAAAGACGTTTCCATGATGCGTGCTGCCTTCTCATCATTCCCTTCTCCTCTGGCGATCGTGGAAAGAGTCGCCCCACCGGTGCTGAACAGGTTGGAAAAAGCTCCGATCAATGTGATAAGCGGAAAACAGACGCCAAGTCCGGTGAGTGCCGTAGTGCCTGTCCCTGCTATATGTCCGATATATACACGGTCTACGATATTGTAAAGTACGTTTACCAGTTCTGCCAGCATGAGCGGCAGCCCAAGGCTCAAGATCAGGCTTGAAACCTTCCCCTGAGAAAAATCACTCGATTGTGTGCGCATAATGCAAAAGTTACACTTCCTTTTTGTTTCTTTTCCCGGCAATTATAGCATTTTACAATTGCAGATTCAATAAATCCTCAGTGGACAAAATTCACGGTACCTGACACCATAAAATGCATTTTATGGTGTCAGGTACCGTGAACTTAGGTACCGTGAACTTTTTGTGAACTTTACAGAAACGCCCCGTTACACACCTGTATCACCTGCCCTTTAACATGCTTTCCCATGTCAGAGGCGAGGAACAGGCAGGCATTTGCCTGATCAATCGGGTCGCATTCGGGTCCCGGGAAATATACGAAGTGCTTGCTGTACTCCAGCATTTTTGCGCCACCGGGCTGCTCTCCTGCTTTGTTGGCAAGATGGGCGGGTGTCACAGTCGCTCCGGGAGCAACCGCGTTGATCCGAATATTGGTATCTATCAGTCGCATCGCCACATTCTTTGTCAGAGTATTAATGGCTCCTTTTGAAGATGTGTAGGATGCCCCGCAGAAAGGACGGTCTCCGTTCACAGACGAAATATTGATGATGCATCCTTCATTCTTCGGCAGGAAGATCTTAAGCGACTCTCTGATAAAGCGAAACGGTCCAAATACATTTGTCTGATAAACATGTTCCAGCCATTCATCGTCAGTCTCGTCGATCATCTTCTGCTCGCCGATAGCCGCATTATTGATCACAATGTCAAGATCACCGTAGGTTTTTATCGCGGTTTGGATCACATTTTTAACGTCATCGAGGTTCTTGTTGTCAGCAACGACCCCCGTCACATCATATCCCTTGGCTCTGATCTCAGCGACCGCCGCATCCAGCTTTTCCCTGCCGCGGGCAGTCATCACTACCTTCGCTCCTTCTTTTGCAAAAAGCTCCGCCATGGTCTGCCCCATCCCATAGCTTGCTCCCGAAACGATTGCCACTTTTCCATCAAGCATCTTTGCATCCATGTTCTTACCTCCCGAACTTGTAAAACACGACATCATCACGCAACCGCATTTGCTTTCCCGCGGCGAACCCGAATACTTCCTTCAGCATCGGGATCATCCATAATGATTTCTCCCACAGACTCTGCAGTGATCCTTCCGCTGCGAGGATTCTTAATGCTGACAACAGACGACACAATATCTGCCTCGACGTCTGATTTTTCAAATGCCAGATCGCAGTCTATCATTCTGCAGTTGATCAGTTTCAGTCCCTTGCAATAGCACAGAGGCTGTGTCCCTATAAGCGTACAGTTTTCAAAAGTCACGTTTTCGCAATACCACCCAAGATATTCACCCTTTATCACGCTGTCCTTAACAACAACATTTTTTGCATGCCAGAAAGCGTCCTTGGTATCGAACTCGCACCCGGTGAAAACCGAATCCGTGATGTACTGGAAAGAATACTTGCCGTTAAGCTTCACATGGTCAAATGTCAGCCTCTCCGAACGCATCATGAAGTATTCGCTCCGGACACTTGTGTCCCTCATCTCTATCCCTCGTACAGACCAGCCAAACTCGGGAGATATGATATCGCAGCCCGAGATTCTGACATCCGCACATTCCCTCAGCGCCTTGATTCCGTGCATCTTCGTGTCTTTGATCTCGACATCTTCCGAATACCAGAGTGCCGCGCGGCAAAGTTCTGTCATCTCGCTGCCTGCCACAGATAATTTCTTATCATGCCAGAAGGGATATCTCAGATTGAAGAAACAGTCCCTGACAATAATATCGCTGCTCTCTTTAAATGCGCTCTCGCCGTCTGCCGGTCCGTCGAAGCGGCATCCGATCGCTTCTACCTGCCTGCTTCCGTATAATGCTCTTTCTTCATCAAAAGTCTGATTCATAATTGTCTGCATTTTATCTACTCCCTGTTCATAAAAGATTGGCTATTTCTTCACTTTCGACACTCTTGTCTTTAGTTAGTTTGATTATACATCATGATTTATGCATATAAAAATATTTATATTTTATAGTAATGTATAACCATTTTGCATACCTGTGTGTTATAATTCTGTGGAAGAGAAATAAGGAGGAACTTTAAGAAATATAATACATTGCTATTAGTGGTTAAATGTGATAAAATGTGTTCAAGGAGGTTTGCCCATGAACACTTCAAATATCACTAATTA
>CAMNGN010000034.1 GCA_946538475.1 uncultured Blautia sp. | reverse complement strand
GAATCTTCAGGGTGTGGAGCTGCATAGGACAACTATCGTGACGAAGAATCTTCAGAGAGTGGATTTGTACAGGATAATCATCGTGACGAAGAATCTTCATAGAGTGGAATTGTGCAGGATAATCATTGTGAAGAAGAATCTTCAGGAAGGGGAATTCTTTAGGAAAGTATCATGATAACGAATCAGATGATCTGGAAGAGAACGAAAGACGAGCTGGTAGGGGCGGTGGAGCGTCTGGGATTTCCCGCTGAGCTGGGAGAGGCGGTCGCGAAACATCTGGGAAGCCCGAAGGCGATGGAACGCATGATTTCCTATCTGGATTATGTGAAACCGAGGAGCGAGGAGCTGATCGTGGATGAGATGCTGGCGATTCGGAGCGAGATCGATGCGTGGCGAGACAAAAAAGCGGCCGAAGAGGCGAATGCGGCTTATAACGAGATGCTTTATTATGGACTGGGGGTGGATGACGAAGTATGAGCCTATATGCGATTGGGGATCTTCATCTGCATTATCAGTCCGTCCTGAAAGCCCCGGGACAGCTGCATGAACGGGTCTGGAAGAATCACGAGGAGAAGTTTCGCAGCAACTGTGCGAAGATGATAACGGATGAGGATACGCTCGTCCTGGTGGGCGATCACAGCTGGGGCAAGGCTCTTCCCCAATGTGAGCAGGATCTTCAGTATATCTGCGATCTTCCCGGGCGAAAGGTTTTGACACGGGGCAATCATGACATGTTCTGGGACGCAAAGAAGACGGCGCAGCTGAACAAGCTTTATCAGCCGCGGCTTACCTTCCTGCAGGACAGCTACGAGGCTTATCGGGACTATGCGCTTGTCGGGACTAAGGGGTTTACCTTCGAGGGCCCTTTTTATCTTGACCGCCGCGGCCGGATCGTCGGGTGGGATGAGGGGGCGGAGGTTCATGCCAAAAAGCTCGTGGAGCGGGAGCTTCAGCGGCTTCGTAAGTCTTTTGAGATGGCCAAGGCAGACGGATACCGGAAGTTCATCATGTTTCTGCATTATCCTCCTACTAATATACTGGAGGAGCGCAGCGGTTTTACCGATATGGCGGAGGAGTATGGCGCCGAGCAGGTGATCTACGCCCACTGCCACGGCGAGCGCCGCTTCCACGACAGCATCCTTGGCGAGTATAGGGGCCGGGCCTATCATCTGGTCTCGGGCGATTATCTGCGGTGGAAGCCCATGAAGGTGGTGGAGTGAGTTGTTCACACTTTGTTCATGGTACCTGACACCGTGAACAGCTGTTCACGGTGTCAGGTACCATGAACAAAGTGTGAACATTGGTAAGCCGGATGGATGCCGGTAGTGGAAAATGAATCGTAAGCATGGTATAATTTTTGAAAAGAGGTGGCAGGGATGATGCAGTCAGAAAATGGGATTTATCATTGGACCGGAACCTTCGATAAAGAATACGAAGCAAAACAGTATCGTATTGTGTGGATCACGATGGGGATCACATGCCTTTTTCTTATCATCTTTGGAGCGGCTCTGTGCATCCCCGTAGGAGACTATGGAATGTTTGCGGCATTTTTGCTGCCATGTCTGGCTGTGCTTATCATCACTTTTCTTGTCATCGAGTTCTTTAAGCGCAGTAAGGCGGGTTCAAGCCGTGGATACAGTATGTCAGATGAAAGTATATGGATGGGCTACGGGAGAGGCCGCGCTGATTTTTTCTTCCACAGTGCGAAGCATGTGATCTTTACTAAAACCTATATTGAGCCGGTGCAGAAAATAGGCGGATTCAGAATTTATGTGCCGGAGGAGGATATGCCTTTCGTGAAGAATTATGTACGGAGCAGGCTGCCATATGATTGTGAGATCGAGGACCGTTCATATTCCATATATTGAGATGTCGTGTGAAGATATTGAAAGGGCTAAGGATGAATGATACTAAGAGAGTATAACGCAGATGATCTGAAAGAAATGATCGATATCTGGAATGAGGTGGTAGAAGAAGGAGTCGCATTCCCGCAGGAAGAATTGCTCGATGAGGTGTCCGGAAAGGCTTTTTTCGCGTCACAGAGCTACTGCGGTGTGGCCGAGGACGAAGGTAAAGTGGCAGGTTTATATATACTGCACCCAAATAATGTGGGGCGGTGCGGGCATATATGCAACGCAAGCTATGCGGTAAGGTCGTCGCTCCGCGGGAGGCATATCGGCGAGAAACTGGTTCTGGACTGTCTGGAAAATGCCGCCCGGCTTGGGTTTGGGGTGCTTCAGTTCAATGCAGTCGTCGAGAGTAATATTCATGCGAGGCACCTTTATGAAAGATTAGGCTTTGTGCAGCTGGGAACGATTCCGAAAGGGTTCAGGATGAAGGATGGGCGGTATGAGAATATTTGTCCGTATTATCATGAATTATGAGGGCGGTGGGTGTTCATATTTTGTTCATGGTACCTGACACCATAAACAAGAGTTTATGGTGTCAGGCACCATGAACACTGGTCGGAGGAAGAGAGAAACTGACAGATTATCTGGAATGCATCGATCGCGATGCCTGCTTGAAACTGTTTGAGGATTACAGTGAGATGGAACATCAGGAGTACTGATGCTCGGACGAAGACGCACAGAAGCAAAAGAAGATTAAGAAGCATAACGCAGAAAAGCGGTTTGCGGATTGCCGGTTATCGGTGACATCGTTAAATGCGGGGGAAAAAATGAAGAAAATCATCAATATCTTTGGGAAGGAAAAACAACAAACAGTTCATTCGGTAAGGCGTTGTCTGCTTATAGGCTTGCTCGCCATGCTGACACTTCCGTCTGTCAGCGTTTATGCCGAGACGCAAATGTACGAGGCAGATGGTCCGACCGGAACGGGTACAATTGCAGAAGGAATATCGAACACTGATGCGGCAGAGGGCTTTATTCATCGGGCATTCTTTCATGATGAGCCTGCTGCGGCGGGGGCAAGCTTAAACCTGGGCGAAAGACTCTCGGGGCCTGAGCGTGTATTGTATACGGCGATGAAAAAAAGATACGCTGCCATGACAACCCGTTCGAATTCCGGAAGCGGAACGGCGTATTCCACTGTTGTTCGGATTCCGCTCTCGGATTTGGCAGAGTATTATCCCAAAATGCAATATACGGCGCAGGAACTGGGCGTGGCTTCAATTATTGAAAACTCCGCCATTTCGGAAAAAGCGTGGGATGCCTTTATGGCTAAATTCAAGCTTGATGCAGGTGCAGCAGTAGATTCCCTTGTCGCGGACTCTCCATACGATTTTTATTGGTTTGACAAGACTCGCGGATATACTTACAGTTTCCCGGGAGTCAGCACAGACGGAAAAACTATGCGCTTTGTTTCTAATGGATACTATGAAATCAAACTGTACGTGGCGAAAGAATACGCAGTGTCGCGGACAGCGAAGACAACAGACTTTGATCTTTCGTTTACGAATGCGGTCTGCGATGCGGCAGATACTGCCGCTGCTATTGTCAGAGCTCACAAAGACGAATCCGACATAGCAAAACTGTACTCTTACAAGAATGAAATCTGCAGCCGGGTTTCCTACAATAATGAAGCTGCCGGAAACAGTAATACGCCATTTGGAAATCCATGGCAGGCAGTCTGGGTATTTGACGGCAATTCGAAAACAAATGTTTTGTGTGAGGGCTACTCCAAGGCTTTCCGATATTTGTGCGATCTTTCTGTTTTCCGCACACCTATATATACCATCTGTGTTTCCGGATGGATGGACGGTGGTTCGCATATGTGGAACATTGTTACCATGGATGACGGAAAGAGGTACATGGCTGATGTGACTAACTGTGATGATGGATCGATCGGAGCACCGAATGATCTGTTCATGGCCGGCTATTCTGCGTACAGGCCGGGAAATCCTCTCTCAGAGTATGACTTCTCGGTCAAAGGAAAAAAGGTCACCTACAGATATGATGACAGTACAGTTTCTCTTTTCAGAAAAAATGAGCTGGAAATGACAAACCTTCTGTTTGATCCTGCGGATTATCCGGAAGCGAATACAGTAGGTAATTATAATACTTTACATCTGCCGAGGGGGCTGAAGGTCATCGAAGAAGAAGCCTTTGCGGGAATCAACAGTGAGATGGTCATTGTTCCGGAGGGATGTACTTCCATCAGGAACAGAGCATTTTATGGCTGCCCGAATCTCAAGCAAGTCATCCTTCCCGAAAGCTGTACGGATATTGCAGCGGATGCATTTGACGGGTGCGGGGAGGTTCAGCTCAGTTATCGCTGAGCGGAATGAAACACGGGGAAATGGAACAGGGGGATGGTTCCTCGTTCCACCTGGAAATGCACAAGAGTTATTCCTGTGTATAGTTAGGTGGAACGAGGAACCGTCCCCCTGTTCCATCATGTGATGGTCATTTTAACAGACTTGACTTTTTGCCGCATTTATAGACCGCAGAGTATAAACGATCGAAGGAAGTCCCCTCCTGCAAAAAAGTGCGGCGGATTTTTGCACACATTTGACTGTCCTGAGATCCGTGGACCGTATCGGAAATGGCCTAAGGCCTTACAATGTCGATCATTGCCGCTGCAGCCTGCAGCACCGCCATCACGATGACAAAAGGTCTCATCACTGCATGGCAGTGCATGGTGTTCATCATGCACAGGCTGATCAGAGTGCCGGGGATGACTGCGGCTGTGATTGCCGTCAGAATTATCGCGATCGACAGGCCTTTTTTAATTCCTCTGTCACGGATAGCAAGTCTTACTACAGACATAACGATCAGTAAAACGGCAAGCGCCTTTACAGCCTGCCCTGCCCAGTGACAGGTCATAAAGCTGCCGTCCTCCTTAGGGCCGCAGGCACCTGCAAAGGTAAGGAGGCCGACGAAGAAGACGATGCTTAAGACAGGCAGCAGGATGTCGGCTATTCCGAGGGTCATTTTCTTATCTTTCATAGTATTGATCTCCTTTAAAGCAAGTTATACATCCCTAACTATACTATCTGAGGAGCTTATTTGCAAGTATAAAAATGTTGGGATAATAACGAGGACAGGTTTCCTGACTCAGTGTCAGGAAACCTGTCCCCGTGACTCCCGGCTGAACTTAAACAGTACCAGCCAGATGCCGAACACGAACGCCGCTGTCAGCGCGATATGCACCGCGTTCAGCTCTCTCAGCATGATCATCAGAGCGGTAAAGCAAACCGCCACAGCACCTAACACCGCAAACAATCTGCGGCCGTACCGGCAGGCGGCTTTACTGTACCTTAGAGTGCAGAAGAGGGCGGCGTAGTACATGAGAAAACCGCTGATCAGCATACACATCTTTGGCCAAAGGCTGACGGCGGGGTTCTGCATATAATCGAGAGAGATCGTAATGATGTTGAGCGCGAAGATCAGTACGATATGCAGGAGAATATACAGCAGCCCGCCATTATCGGCTTCGCGGTCGATCAGCCGGTCATATATGGTCTCGTAACTCAGGAAGAGGCCTGCGACGATAAGAAAGCCCATCAGCGAAAAATAGATAGTGTTTGCGGAGATGCCTCCTTCAAAATAATCGGCCAGGGTGATGATCATCTCGCCGAAGGTGAAGACGATATACAGCATCATTCTTTCGGTGAGGTGCATGAAATCGACCAGGATCACTTCGGCGCGGAAGCCCTGCCACATTGTCCCGACCATACCGAACAGGATCGCATAAGGCACGAGATTCACGCCAAAGGCATCATAAAACGGGACGGTGATGAACACGAGGAACGCTTCTGTGAGGATCACGATCCCCAGTCTCAGCGTCTGACGGTGAATTGCCGGTTCGTCCTTGTGATTGCGCGTTTCGATAAAGTACTGCACGGCCAGATTTACAAGGATCAGCCCCCAGGCGATGTGGTGCTCTGTCTCGTACGGTGCGTAGTTGATGCGCGTTCCTTTTCCTATAAAATAGAGCAGGTACATGTTGATGAACAGCGAGATGTGGTCCCGCACGCCGTTTCGGCCGTACATGTTGATATAATAGGTGGAAAAACTCCAGATCTGAATGACCGTCAGCGTGCACAGAATGTAGGCGATGAACAGCTCTTTTTCCACAAAGCCGTTGATGACGTGGTGCATCAGAAGATTGTTTCGCCCGATGACATAGACAAAGATCAGGTCGTAGATCAGTTCGAGGTATTCGACTTTCTTTTCTTTTTTAGGTTCGGTGGTTTTCATCAGAATATTCTCCCGATTGATGTTTTTTACAAATCAAGTACTATCATAACATATTTTGGGAGAGTTAAGGAAGTCCCTTCATTTATAATGAGTGTGGAACACGGGGACGGTTCCTCGTTCCACCAAATATAAACTTGCGCAACCTGTCTGTATACGATAAACTTGTCAACAGAGAAAATTAAAGGAAATTTTGGTGACACGATTTGAGCAAAAAGAGAAGAAACATCAAAGACGAGAAGGCTTTTCAGTTGTACGCGCAGTACGAATACAGCAGGATCCGGGAGGAGGCTTCGGCGCATGCGCTCGGGGAGCTGATCAACACTCCGCCGTGGAGCGATATGCCGCGGGAGAGGATCCAGAAGACCAAGGCCTACAGGAAGGCATTAAGGGAGTACCTGAATAACAATTCCTTTGCCGTCGCGTTTCAGGCGGGGCACCCCGAGGACGTGAGGGAGTTCGCCGAAGATTATAAAGAGAAGGCCTATGTGCTGCGGAGCATCGTGGTGGGGAACAAGAGGATAACGCCCTCGCGCATGATGGCCAAGTACGAGCAGGTGATGAGAAAAGAGAGGGTCAGGGCAGAGCAGGAGATCCTGCGGAGAAATATTCTGGACAAGATCCCGGAGAGGATCCCCGACCTGTATCCGGCGGCCAGGTCCATGAAGAGGCAGTTCATACTGCACATCGGGCCGACCAATTCCGGAAAGACATACGAGGCGATCGAGGCGATGAAAAGCGCGGACACCGGCATCTACCTGGGACCGCTTCGTCTGCTCGCTTTCGAGCAATATGACAAGCTGAACCGCGAGGACATTCCCTGCGATCTGGTGACCGGGGAAGAAGAATCCTACATTCCTTATGCGAGGCATCGTTCTTCTACGGTGGAAATGCTGCCGGTCGACCGCGAGTTCGACTGCGCGGTGATAGATGAGGCCCAGATGGTCGGGGACAGCGAGCGAGGCGGAGCCTGGACGACAGCGATCCTGGGAGTGTGCGCGCCGGAGGTCCATGTCTGTCTGGCGCCGGAGGCCGAGGACTGCATCATCCGCATGATCAAGGACTGCGGCGACGAGTATCGGATAGTGCGGCACGAGCGCAAGACGCCGCTGGTATGCGACGAGAGACGTTTTAATTTCCCGAGAAATGTGGAAAAAGGCGATGCGCTGATCGTTTTCTCCCGCCGCGATGTGCATTCGGTGGCTTCGGTGCTGCAGGCCAAAGGGGTCAAATGCAGCGTGATCTACGGGAGCCTTCCCCACGATGTGCGGCATACGCAGGCGAACAATTTTATGGAAGGAAAGACCGAAGTGGTGGTTGCGACGGATGCGATCGGCATGGGGATGAATCTTCCCATCAGGCGTGTCGTTTTTCTGGAAAATACAAAGTTTGACGGGAAGAGAGAGCGCGAGCTTTTCGACCACGAGATCAAGCAGATCGCGGGCAGAGCCGGGCGTTTCGGGATATATGACGAAGGGCTTTACAACTCGATCTATTCGTCGGCCTATCTGAAAGAAGCGGTGACTTCGCGCACGCCTGAATTGAAGCGTGCTTTTGTGGATTTTCCCAAGAGTCTTAAGTACGTGGGGGACAAGCTCTCCGATACCATGAAGCAGTGGAACGAGATTACGATAAGCGAAGGGTACGAGAGAGGGAATATCGCAAGAGAGATAGCGCTGGCGGAGAAGGCGGAGAAGTATACCGACGACCGGGATCTGATCTACGATTTCGCGACGATTCCTTTTGATGAGAAGGATGAGACGCTGATGCAGATGTGGTTCGACATGCTGTATTGCCGAATCGACATGATCCCCTACATCTTTACGAAGATGAAGACCGAAAGGACCACCTCGGACGACAGCGAGGAGCTGCGGGTGCTGGAGCATAAGTATAAGATATGCGATATGCTCTTCTACTATCGCCGCCGCTTCGAACCCGACCGCTTCACCTGGATAGAAGAAAAAAAGAGGGAGATCTCCCACCGGATCATAGAGATCCTGAACCGGCAGAAACTCTCCCCCCGCCGCTGTATAATCTGCGGCCGTAAGCTGTCCTGGAACCATAAATACAAATTCTGCGACCATTGTTATAATATGCGGTATCTTTGAATGCCGCAGGGGGTGAAACAGGGGACGGTTCCTCGAGGAACCGTCCCCTGTTTCACAAAAATAAGCGTGCCCGGGAGGGTGGGGTGCGGGGAGGGAGGACGGGCTTCGCAACTCTGAGTGCTTCCCTCCCCGCAAAGTAGCGTTCGAGACTCCGTCTCGGTATAAAAACAGAGAAGAGCCCGAGACCCCTGTCTCGGAAGAGAGTGAGAGATCCCTCTCTCTACGCATTAACCACCTTCCCCGTATACAACTGATAATACTTCCCTTGCTGCGCGATCAGATCATCATGGCTCCCTCGCTCAATGATCCGGCCCTGTTCCATAACCATAATACAGTCGGAATTACGAATCGTCGAAAGCCTATGCGCGATCACAAAGGATGTCCTGCCTTTCATCAGCGCGTCAAGCCCCTCCTGCACCAGCTTCTCGGTACGTGTATCGATGGAGCTGGTTGCTTCGTCCAGCACCAGAACGGGCGGATCGTAGATGGCGGCGCGGGCTATTGCAAGCAGCTGGCGCTGGCCCTGACTCAGATTAGCGCCGTTGGCGGTCAGCATCGTATCGTAGCCCTGAGGCAGACGGCGGATGAACCCGTCGGCGTTGGCAAGTTTTGCTGCCTTCACTACCTCTTCATCGGTAGCGTCCAGCTTGCCGAAGCGGATATTCTCTGCCACCGTTCCGGTGAACAGATGTGTATCCTGCAGAACAAGCCCCATGGACCTGCGAAGGTCGGCCTTTTTGATCTTGTTGACGTTGATGCCGTCGATGCGGATCTTACCGTCCTCGATATCGTAGAAACGGTTGATCAGATTGATAATGGTAGTCTTGCCTGCGCCGGTGGCTCCGACGAAGGCGATCTTCTGGCCGGGTTTCGCATACACGCTGATGTCATAGAGGATCTGCTTTTCGGGAACATAGCCGAAATCGACGCTCGCGTACACGACATCACCCTCCAGCATGCGGTAGGTGGTGGTGTTGTCAGCTTTGTGATAATGCTTCCAGGCCCACTTTCCGGTCCTTTCTTTGCTCTCTTCAACCTCACCCTTCTCGTTGACTTTCGCATTTACCAGCATAACGTAACCGTCGTCCACCTCCGGATCGGTGTCCAGAAGAGTAAAGATACGGTCCGCGCCGGCCATAGCCATGACGATAAAGTTGAGCTGCTGGCTGATCTGGTTGATCGGCATGGCAAAACTGCGGTTAAAGCTGAGGAAGGAAGCCAGACTTCCCAGACTCAGGCTGCCTGTATAGATGGCCAGCATGCCGCCGACCACTGCGGCGAGCACGTAACTCAGGTTTCCGAGCTGCGCGTTGACAGGCATCAGCACGTTTGCATATTTGTTCGCGTTGTTCGCGGAATCGAACAGCTGATCGTTTAGTTTTTCAAATTCCTCGATCGCTTCGGGCTCGTGGTTGAAGACCTGCACGACTTTCTGGCCATTCATCATCTCTTCGATGTGGGCGTTTACTGTCGCGATGTCCTTCTGCTGAGCCATGAAATATTTACCGCTTCGCATAGCGATGGCTTTTGACGCGTTCATGATCACGATCACCATGGCCACGCTCAGGCAGGTGAGCGGAAGAGAAAGACGAATCATGCAGATGAACACGGTGACGATCGTGATACCGCTGTTCAAAAACTGCGGGAGACTCTGTGACACCATCTGACGGAGCGTGTCGATATCGTTGGTGTACATCGACATGATATCGCCGTGGGGATGCGTGTCGAAATAGCGGATCGGCAGATCCTGCATATGATCGAACATGGCGCGTCTCAGCTTATCCAGCGTTCCCTGGGTCACACGTGCCATGACCAGGTTCTGGACGAGAGCGGCGACGATGCCGATGCCGTAGAACATGACCATAGTGAGAATGGCGCCGGCCAGCGGACCGTAGTCGGGGTTTTCCTGTCCGGTCATCGGTATGATATAGTCGTCGATCAGAGTCTGCATGAAAAGGGTACCGCGGGTGTTGGCAAACACGGTGATCACAATGCAGCAGGCTACCACGATCAGCTGCGGCGCAAAATTCTGAAAGAGGAAGCTGAACAGGCGCTTGATGGTGCCTGCGCTTTTCTTCATATCGCCCTTCTGTCTGGGCATTGCATTCGGTCTTGGCATATCAGGCACCTCCTTTCGCTTCGTCAAAGTCTCCGGTGCCGCCGGTCTGGGATTCGAAGACATCGCGGTAGATCTCGTTGGTTTCAAGCAGTTCTTCGTGCGTGCCTACACCGTTGATCTTTCCGTTGTCCATAACAATGATGCGGTCGGCATCCTGCACGGACGAGATTCGCTGCGCGATGATCAGCTTGGTGGTGCCGGGGATCTCATCGCGGAAGGCCTTGCGTATTTTGGCGTCCGTTGCGGTGTCGACGGCACTGGTGCTGTCATCGAGGATAAGCACTTTGGGTTTTTTGAGAAGAGCTCTGGCGATACACAGTCTCTGGCGCTGGCCGCCCGAAACATTGGTTCCGCCCTGCTCGATGTGCGTGTCGTATCCGTCCGGGAAGCGCTCGATGAATTCGTCGGCGCAGGCCAGACGACAGACTCTCTGACATTCCTCGTCGGTCGCGTTCGGGTCGCCCCAGCGCAGGTTGTCGTAGATGGAACCCGAGAAGAGGACGTTCTTCTGCAGAACTACCGACACTTCATCGCGGAGCGTCACCAGATCGTAGTCTCTGACATCGCGTCCGCCCACGCTCAGGCTGCCGTCGGTGACATCGTAGAGACGGGAGATCAGGTTGACCAGAGAGGTCTTGGCCGAACCGGTGCTTCCGATGATGCCGATCACTTCGCCGCTCTTTATATCCAGGTTGATATCGCTGAGGACAGGCTCTTTGCTGTTTTCGTTATAAGCAAAGTAGACATGGTCGAAGCGGATCGAGCCGTCTGCCACTTCTTTGACCGGATCATCCGGGTTGGTGATGGAAGGTTCTTCGTTCAGCACTTCTGCGATACGTTCCATGCTCGCCGTGGACATGGTGATCATGACGAAAGCCATGGAGAGCATCATGAGGCTCATCAGGATGTTCATGCTGTAGGTCATGAGGCTCATGAGATTGCCGGTGGTCAGTTCGTTCTGGATGATCATGTGCGCGCCGAACCAGCTGATCAGCATCATGCTGCCGTAGGCGGCGGTCATCATCATCGGAGCGTTGAGCGCAAGGATGCTTTCGGCGTGGATGAACTTTTTCATCAGGCCGATGCTGGTCGCGGAAAATTTGGATTTTTCGTGCTCCTCACGCACATAAGCCTTGACCACGCGGATGCCGGTGACGTTTTCCTGCACGCTTTCGTTCATGTTGTCGTATTCTTTGAAGATACGCATGAATACTTTACGGACGCTGAAGGCTATCGCAAAAAGGCCGCCGCCCAGAAGGATGACGACGCCCACATAGATCGTGGCCAGACGCGGGCTGATGGTAAAGGCCATCACCATCGCGACGATGAGGCTTGCGGGGGAGCGCATTCCCATGCGCAGTATCATCTGGTAGGCGTTCTGCAGGTTGGTGACGTCGGTGGTCAGACGTGTGACCAGGCTGGCGGTCGAAAAACGGTCAATGTTTTTGAATGAGAAGGTCTGAATTTTGCGGAACATGGATTCGCGGAGATTGTGTGCGAATCCGGTGGAGGCGAGTGCGCCGTATTTGCCGCCCATAAATCCGGCAAAGAGGCCTACGCCCGCCAGCAGCACCATGAGGAAGCCGTTCACCACGATAGCGTTCATGTTGCCGGCGGTGATGCCTTCGTCGACAATAACGGCCATCAGACGCGGGATCGACATTTCCACAACGACCTCCAGCAGCATGAAGAGAGGCGTCAGGATGGAGGCCTTCTTGTACTGCTTTACCTGGGATAGTAAGGTCTTGATCATACTTTTGTCTCCTGTTTAAGCTTTATTCTTGTTGATTGATGAATCGACATTTTGGATCATTTTCTTCATGACACGGAAGAAAGTTTTCATATCCTCTTCGGGGATGCCCTGTCTTACAAGCATCTCTGTCGCAATAATACGGCGGCGCATGATCTGCTCGAATTCGCAGCCCTTTGGTGTCAGCACTACTTTTTTCTGTCGTGCATCATGTGAAGGTGTTTCTCTTCGTATATAGCCTGTCTGCTCCAGACTCTGGAGAATAGTGGCGATTGAGGATTTGGCAAGATGCAGTTTGTCTTCCAGATCTTTTTGATAGATATCTGTATCGCGGTGATCATAGAGATAACCGATCAGCCAGCCGTGAGTCACCGCTCCGGGGTCTTCGCCGGAATCCTCTGCCATGTTCTGCAGGCAGGTTTTTATCTTTTTGGAGAGTTCATGAGTATGGAAACCGACTATTTCGCTGCTTTTGAACAGCTGAGGATCATTTTCCTGCTTATCCATGGGTCCTCCTTTCTTAAGATGATTTTGTCCTTTACCGAACGTTCGGAGACGAACGTTCGGACCTGAACAATATTATAGCGTAAAAAAATAAAAAGTCAAGAGGTGAAAACACACGGAAACACACGGGGACGTCCCCCCTGTTTCACTGTCTTGCGATACGCCCACAAACGCGATATAATAATAGAAGTGTTTCAGGCGCGGTGCCTGATCCCGCAAGATCAGTCAGGAGGTTTTAAGCATGCTGGTTACATTAAAAGAAATATTGGATATTGCAGAAGAGAAAAAAATCGCGATCGGGTCTTTCAACACACCGAACCTGGAGTCGCTTATTGCCATACTTGGGGCGGCTGAGGAGCTCAACCTGCCCGTTATTATACAGGCGGCGCAGTGCCACGAAGACTGGATGCCGCTTTCGGTGATCGGGCCGATCATGGTCGATGCGGCTAAGAAGAGCACGGTTCCGGTGTGTGTACACCTGGATCACGGCGAGACACTGGAGTATCTGCAGCAGGCGCTCGATATGGGCTTTACCGGCATCATGTATGACGGGTCGGTCCTTCCTTATGAAGAAAACCTGGCAAACACAAAGACAGCGGTCGAGATGGCACGCAAGGTCGGGGCATCCGTCGAGGCAGAGCTTGGCTCCATGGGCAAGCGTGAATCCGGCACAGGGGAAGCGGGTGTTGTGGATGAGACCAAGATCTACACCGATCCGGATCTTGCGGGACAGTTTGTGGCAGATTCCGGGATCGATGCGCTGGCATGTTCCTTCGGAACCACACACGGCATCTATCTGACCGAGCCGAAGCTTGACTTTGACGTAGTCAGAAATGTACGCGCGAAAGCAGACAATGTTCCGGTCGTCATGCATGGCGGTTCGGGCGTAAGTGCCGATGACTTCCATGAGGCAGTCAAAGCGGGCGTTCGCAAGATCAACTATTTCACCTACATGGACAAGGCAGGCGGCGAGGCAGCACTCGAAGCTATAAACGCAAAGAAGGGCCCGGTCTTCTTCTCCACAATGTCCATGGCGGGAAGAGATGCGATGAAAGAAAATGTAAAGCAGGCGATGAAGACCTTCGCATTGATGGACTGACTGACGGGAAATTAACTGATATATGCAAGCCTCTCCTTCAAAAAGTACAGAGCTTTACAGGGGGAGTCAGGGAACTTACCTGACAGCCTGCGGAGAGGACTATCGATTAGCGGTAAGTATTGAAGCGGATCGCTGTCCTTTGGAGGAATAAAAATATGGGCGGAAAAATTATAGCGGCGGGTCACCTTTGCCTGGATATAACCCCGGTTTTTCCCGAGAACGCCAGATCCCGGCGGGTGTCGGATCTGCTGGAGCCGGGAAAACTGATCCACACAAAAGAGGCCACGGTGCACACAGGCGGCAGCGTGGCTAACACGGGACTGGCTTTAAAAGTGCTGGGGGCGGATGTACAGCTGATGGGAAAGGTTGGAGACGACGCTTTTGGCGAGATGGTGCGGCGTATCGCAAAGAAGCACGGCGCCGGAGGCCTGATCGTCGATCCCTCGGTATCCACTTCCTATACTATGGTCATTGCCATTCCCGGAATCGACAGGATATTCCTTCACAACCCGGGGGCGAACGATACATTCTGCAACGAGGACATTCCGGAAGAGGCGCTTGACGATGCGGTACTGTTCCACTTTGGCTATCCGCCGCTGATGAAAAGAATGTATGAGAACGACGGCGAAGAGCTCATTAAGATCTACCGTCGTATGAAAGAAAAAGGACTTGTCACGAGCCTTGATTTTGCGGCCATCGACCCGAATTCGGACGCAGGGAAAACGGACTGGAAAAAGCTCCTCAGAGGAGTGCTCCCCTACGTGGATTTCTTTGTTCCCAGCTTTGAAGAAATGTGCTTCATCCTGGACAGAGAAAAATTTGACAGGCTCATGGCATCAGGCGGCAACATGACGGAAAATCTGGACCTCGAGGCCGATGCGATGCCGCTTTGCGAAGAGCTTCTGTCGATGGGCTGCCGGGCAGTGCTGATAAAATGCGGAGAGTCGGGGATGATCTACAAAACATCCTCTGCGGATGCCTGGAAAAAGGTCGGAAACCGCCTTTCGATCGATATTGACGCATGGTCGGATAAGTCCGGAATTCAGCCGATCTTCAAGGTGGACCGTGTTGC
>CAMNGN010000033.1 GCA_946538475.1 uncultured Blautia sp. | reverse complement strand
TCTGCATCTTCTGGGCCTGCTTCATCAGGTTGTTCATGTTTCCCGGCATGCCCATTCCGCCGTATCCACCTCTTTTTGCCATATATGTGCCTCCTTAATTCTTTGCTTACAGTATTTTGCCTTATTATATATAATCGAGGGCGAGTTGGCAAGGTGCAGGGACGCCTACTCCTCCTCCACATCAATATCCATATGTATATTCTGCAGCGCCTCGTCCACCGTCAGCTCCGCAAGATTGCCGGCCATCTGATCGTCACCCGCGATCAGCCGCAGCTCTACGGTCTTCCCGATCCTTCTTTGAATGATGGATTTCAGCTGATTGATATCCTCTTCATTGTTCTCCCGCGATTTGCCGATAAAATCGTTGGCAGGAAGAACCACGTAAAGAACATTCTCTCCGGTCGAACCGTTATACGAGGGATGCGCGTTTTTCAGGATCTCGTGCAGGATCCCCCGCGTCTGCCCGGCGATGGCGGGCCACTCGGAAACGATCCTCTGCAGATCCTCGGGTGCCGCGTAGACGGGCTCAGGCTTTTTCTTCTGCACACCAGCGGCTTCCTGCCCCGGCTGAGGAATGTAGACCTGCGTGGGTGCTTCATCCATCCTTCGCTCCAGGACGCGGATCCTGTCGAGGAGAGAATCCGGGTTTGTCTCCATCTGTGGACGGCACAGCTTGATGATCCCCACTTCCACGAGCACTCTCTTCTGCGTGGCAAATCTGATCTGTCCCGAAAGTTCCGACAGCACTCGAATGTAACGCATAAGCGTATCCTCGTCGATCATCCCGCTCTCTTCTATAAGAAGCTTCAGGTTCTCGCTCGACATATCCACGACAGCTTCGGGATCGTCCGAGGTTTTTACCATCAGCAGATTGCGAAGGTACCAGGTGAAATCTGACACGAACTGTGTAAGTTCGCGCCCGGCCGTCACGATCTCTCCCAGGATCTTCATCGCGCCGCCGGCATTTCCGCTTAAGATCTCGCGCAGCATGCGGCTGAAGACCTCGGTATCCACGGCTCCCAGAACATCCAGCACATTGTCGTATGTCAGTTTCTGTCCCAGATAAAAAGCGATGCACTGATCGAGCAGACTTAAAGCATCGCGCATGGAGCCATCACCGGCTTTTGCCACATACTGCACGGCTCTCTCCTCGGCCTCGACGCCTTCCTGCTGCAGAAGGTCGCTGAGCCTTGCCGCGATCGTATCGATCGTGATGCGATGAAAATCGTAGCGCTGGCATCTCGAAAGGATCGTCACCGGAATTTTGTGCGCCTCGGTCGTGGCCAGAATGAAGATCACGTAGGAAGGCGGCTCCTCCAGCGTTTTGAGCAGCGCGTTGAAGGCCCCCGACGAAAGCATATGCACCTCGTCGATGATATACACTTTGTAGTTTCCTTCGGTCGGGCGGTACGCCACTTCGTCCCGGATCTCACGGATATTGTCGACGCCGTTGTTCGAAGCGGCATCGATCTCGATCACATTCATCGATGTTCCCGCAAGGATCGACCTGCACGTGGGACATTCGTTGCACGGACTGCCGTTGACAGGATTTTCGCAGTTGACCGCGCGCGCCATAATCTTGGCCACCGAAGTTTTTCCTGTGCCTCGTGTACCGCAGAACAGATAGGCGTGGCCGATGCGCCCTGCGTTGATCTGATTGCGCAGCGTAGTCACGATGTGATCCTGTCCCTTTACGTCGTCAAAATTGGTGGGCCTGAATTTTCTGTAAAGAGCCTGATAGCTCATAAGTCATCTCCATTTCCTAAGGGGCATCTCTTCGGCATAGTTAAGGCAGGTGCCTGCACGGATATATCCGCGCAGGTGCCTGCCATCCCTTTTATCAGTCGCCGAAGCTGATACCGATTGCTTTTGCAGCTTTTACAGTCTGGTCCTTCTCGGAAACCATCTTGAGCTTGCCTGCGCACTCCGCAAGCGGAACTCTCTTGATCTTATTGTTTACGATGCCGATCATCACGCCGTACTCCTCATCGAGGATCGCATCTGCAGCGCCGGCACCGAGTCTGGTGGAAAGTACACGATCGTACGGACACGGCACGCCGCCTCTCTGGGTGTGGCCGGGTACGGTGATACGTACTTCACTTCCGGTCTCTTTGAAGATGCGCTCTGCGATCTCGTAGGAGACAGACGGATATTTCTTTGCTCTGGCCTCAAGTTTTTCTTTATATTTCTTCTTGGAAAGTTTTGCGTCCTCTTTGGAGATAGCACCTTCTGCCACTGCGAGGATGGTAAATCTCTTTCCGGCTTTGTTACGTTTTTCGATCGCACCGACGATCTTCTTGATATCATACGGGATCTCCGGGATCAGGATGATATCGGCACCGCCTGCAAGGCCTGCGTGAAGCGTGAGTGCTCCGACTTTGTGGCCCATGACTTCCACGATGAAGACACGTCCGTGGGAA
Organism: uncultured Blautia sp.; assembly: GCA_946538475.1. Taxonomy (GTDB): domain Bacteria; phylum Bacillota; class Clostridia; order Lachnospirales; family Lachnospiraceae; genus Blautia_A. The sequence continues at coordinate 12,504 of CAMNGN010000033.1, read as the reverse complement.
GCAGCAGTGGTATGGATGCAGTCAATGGCGTTTGTAGCGATGTCAACAGCACTCTGGAAACCAAATGTCATGTCTGTTCCCCAGATATCGTTGTCGATCGTTTTCGGAAGATGAATGATATTGAGGCCTTCTTCACGAAGAAGGTTTGCGGTCTTCTGGGTTCCGTTTCCGCCGAGGATAACCAGGCAGTCGAGGCAGAGCTTGTAATATGTCTGCTTCATGGCTTCAACTTTGTCGAGACCTTTTTCATCCGGCACACGCATCAGCTTGAACGGCTGACGGGATGTTCCGATGATCGTTCCGCCCTGGGTAAGGATACCCGAGAAATCTTTGGATGTCAGAAGGCGGTATTTGCCATAGATCAGGCCTTTATAGCCATCCTCAAAACCGTAGACCTCCATCTCGTCGAGAGCATTGGCAAGTCCTTTGACTACGCCTCGCATGGTAGCGTTGAGTGCCTGACAGTCGCCGCCGCTGGTCAGGAGTCCGATTCTTTTTATCATTTGTACCCTCCATTTCTATGCTGTTTTGCATATAGATTACTGTGCAGCCCGGCGGAAAACAGGCATTTGTCTCCGCTCTGCCGTATACATACGGTTCCATACCTGCCGTCAGGTTTTTCCGGAACCGTCCCATAGTAAATAGTATATAATAATCCGTGGATTTATACAATGGTTTTGTGCGCTTTTCCGGAATTTGTGAAACAGGGGGGAAACACAGGGAAACACAGGGGGACGGTCCTTTTGTGTTCGCATTACACAGGTGGGAGGAGCGCAATATGCGCCTCCCACCTGTATGCGAACACAAAAGGACCGTCCCCCTGTGTTTCCTGTGTTTCCCTTAGATCAGCATTCTGAACATCTCAACAACCTGCTCCGGAGTAGCTTCACGCGGATTGCCCGGATAGCAGGCATCTGCAAGAGCGTCTTTTGCAAGGATCTCAAGATCTTCTTCTTTGATGCGGTCGTTCTTTGCCGGAATTCCTACGTCTGCGGAGAGTTTTCTTACTGCATCGATGGCAGCCTGACGATACTCTTCCTGAGACATCTGATCGACGCCTTCAACGCCCATAGCTCTGGCGATCTCTCTGTAGCGCTCGCCGGAATACTCTTTGTTGAATTCCATGGAGATCGGAAGAAGCATAGCGCAGGCAACACCGTGCGGTGTATCATAATGTGCGCTCAGGGTATGAGCCATAGCGTGGTCGATGCCAAGTCCTACGTTGGAGAAGCCCATGCCGGCGATATACTGGCCGAGAGCCATTCCTTCGCGGCCTTCTTTGGTGTTCTCAACAGCACCGCGAAGGTTCTTTGCGATAAGACGGATAGCTTCCAGATGGAACATATCGGTCATTTCCCATGCAGCTTTTGTGGTGTAGCCTTCGATCGCATGAGTAAGAGCGTCCATACCTGTAGCAGCGGTAAGGCCCTTCGGCATAGAAGCCATCATCTCGGGATCGACAACTGCGATGATCGGCATATCATGTGTGTCGACACAGACGAATTTACGAACTTTCTCGACATCGGTGATAACGTAGTTGATGGTAACCTCTGCTGCCGTACCTGCTGTTGTCGGAACTGCGATGGTCGGAACGCAGGGATTCTTGGTGGGAGCTACGCCCTCAAGGCTGCGGACATCTTCGAACTCCGGATTGGTGATGATGATACCGATAGCCTTGGAGGTATCCATGGAGGAACCGCCGCCGATTGCGATGATATAGTCAGCGCCTGAAGCCTTGAACGCTTTTACACCGTTCTGTACGTTCTCGATCGTCGGGTTCGGTTTGATATCAGAATAGATCTCATAGGGAAGACCTGCTTCGTCGAGAAGATCGGTGACCTTTGCGGTAACGCCGAATTTAACAAGATCCGGGTCAGAAGCGATGAAAGCTTTCTTGAAGCCATGTGCCTTGACTTCGGTCACGATCTCTTTGATCGCACCTGCGCCATGATAAGATGTTCCGTTAAGTGAAATTCTGTTTGCCATGGAAAATGACTCCTTTCGTATGCTTGAATGTAGAGCGACCGGGACACCCGCCGCTCAGCCTTTCCGGCTCTTTGACTATTATATAACAAAATCCGGCAGATAAAAAGACCGGAATTTTGTTTTGAGAATAAATCAGGGGGCCGGTTCCTCGCTCCTTTTTCCGGAACGAGGAACCGGCTCCTGTTATACACAAAGCACATTTTTTTCGTCGTTATACCGTTTAACTACGGCCCCATGACCGGAGCCGGCGGGAGTCGAACCCACAACTACGCCTTAGGATGGAAAAATATTTGCTGTCAGTGCTTTTCTTGTATGTCTGTATACTATCACATATATCTTTCGTGTTCTCGGAAAAAAAAGTGCGAAAAGTGTGCGTCATTACTGATAACAATTTTCAAATTTCCTCTTCTGCATGAAAGTTCGCCATAAAGCGCTTTAGCAAAAACGCGCAAAAATACGGAAAGGTGTAAATTTTGTCTTCGTGTCCGATATTATTATGGGACAGCTTTATTCCGTATTTTATGTCAGGATAATGTCCGGATGAAATCAGCGTTTTCATTGATTTTGATCTGCCGCTCTTTGCTTTTACTTCTACAGGGATCAGCGAAGATGCAGAACGAATAAAAAAATCCTCTTCCAGCGTCGAATCCTCTTTCCTGTAATAATACAGTTTGTATCCCTGTTTGACCAACGCTTCTCCTATCATATTTTCATACAACGCACCTTTATACACACCGAGGTTTTTATTCGCTCTCAGATCCTCCTGGGCTTCATCATCAAGCATAGACACAAGCAGCCCGGTGTCCGCAAAATACATTTTGAACACATCCGGATCATAATTCCCTCCCAGCGGCAATTCCGGAAAATCCATGCAATAACAGATATTCACCATGCCTGCATCTGCAAGCCATTCTGCACATCCGCGATAGTCACGGAACCTTGCCCCAGGCGCAACTTTTGAAATCTGAAACTTTTTGTTTTCCCTTGCCAGCTGCGGAGCAATGCGATTGAATACATTTAAAATCCTGGTCTGATCTACCCCGGAAGCATATTTCCGAATATCTTCTTTGTAGTCTGCGATCAGCTGTCTTTGTGTATCAAGCGAGCTCTCAAAAGTGTTTCTCTCAATATACTCAACCACAACAGCCGGCATTCCTCCAAGAATATCATACTCCAGAAAAAGAGAATGAAAGATCCTCATTTCCGTTTCGCTAAAGGGGAGTAGATCCTTCATATGCACAAAAAGGCTTTCTATCGCAGCATTCCCATATCCTTTAGCCCAAAGAAATTCTTCAAAATCCATCGAGAACATCTCATAGTCTTTCTTATATCCTACGCTGTTGCTCTCAATTTTCTTATAGCTCATCCCCAACATTGAACCGCTGCAGATTACGTCATATTGCCTGTCCGTGCAAAAGAACTTAAGAGAAGTCGCTATCTCGGGAAAATCCGTTATTTCGTCGAAGAAGATCAAAGTTTTCCCCGGTATAAACCTCTTTGAAGGGTCTATAAGTGAGATGTTCCTAATGATGTCGCCGGCCCCATAACCATCAGCAATAATACCTTTATACTTTTCGTCACGCACAAAATTTATCTCAATGACGCTCTCATAATGATCGGCAGCAAAATGTAAAATCGATTCTGTTTTCCCTATTTGGCGGCTGCCCTTGATGATGAGCGGTTTCCTTTTATCATCTGCTTTCCATTCTTTCAAAAAAGTATCCACTTTTCTGGTCAAATACATTTTACGCCCCTCCTTTTAGTGCTCTTTATATTTTACACAAATCATGGGCGTTTTTCAATCTTATTTGCACATTTCATGTGTGAATTAATAGGGTGTATTCACATTTTTCGTCGATAAAGAGGGTGTCTGACACCATAAAATTTGAAACAGGGGACGGTTCCTCGTTCCAAAACCGGAACGAGGAACCGTCCCCCGTTTCAACCGGCCTTGATCACTTTGTAGCGCTCACCGCCGATGACGCTCATCATGTTGGTGTACGGATCCATCTCGCCGCTCATCACCTGCGAGAAGATTCTGGGTGTGCAGCCGGAAACCAGCGCAACGCCCTGCTCGTTCATACGAACGGGCTGCTGCTCGTTACGGGACTGTACATTCCAGAACACGACTTTCGGCAATTTGTAGCCATGCATTTTGTACAAAGCCTTGGCGTTCTCAAAGTTGCTGAGAGACGCATCCTTCGCACAGGAATCGAACTCCATGTCCGAGACAATGTACAGCGTAGTCGGCAGATCCTTCTGCGGTACATGGTTTATGACTGCGGCCTGCAGGATCAGCTCAAACACTGCCTGAAGGTTTGTGTTTGCGCACTCGTTGTATGAGCGGCAGAAACGAACCTTCTCTACCAGATCCTTGCCCTTGATCTCCACAAGCTGCGGTGTCATGGAGAAAGTAATAAAGTGGTTATGGAACGCGCCATGGTTACGCTCTGCGAAGTATATCGCCAGAGACTGAGCCACCGCCGCAGGCTGCGGGCTGCCGTACCAGTACATGGAACCTGAGCCGTCCGCCACAACGATCGCGTTCTCGTTGTCGGTAAAGTCCTCCAGTGCGTTCCAGGTTATGTTCAGAGCGTCGCGTTCATTCTCATGCGCTTTGTATGCAGCAGTCACTATCTCGTATGGCATCAGTGTGCCGGTATGAAGCGTCGCCTCGCCGGACTTCACCTGCTGCATAAATGCCGTGTAACGCTCCTTGTCATTACGCATAAACGCCTGACGGTACTTGAACATTGCCTTGGACGGCTGCTTCTCGTAATCGAAGGTGTAATCACGCTCACGCAGGTTGTTCTCTATGATGCGGATCTCTGCTCTGAGCGCAGACAGTGCCTTACGGTACTGCGCTTCGTTCATATCAAATGCACGGGCGAGCTGCTTTGCCTTACGAACAGCCTCCGCGTTGGAAGCGTTCACGGAAGGCAGCCACTTGCCAAGCAGCGAAACCTCTTCACCGGACTCAAGCGCCATTAAGTCTGCCAGGAACTGCTGATGCAGCACTTCCTCTGCCTCACGGCATGCCGGGGTGTCCAGCAGGACAAGGATGTCATCAAAGCGGCCAAACTCCGCGATGAACGGAAGGTTACGCAGCAGAGACGGCTTCTCGTTCTCCGCCAGCCAATGGAGAATAGTACGGAACACCGAACGCTCGCCGAGGCCGCCGCGGATATCACGTGCGTAGAACAGGATCTTCATTGCCGGATCCGGATCTTCCGCGAAAGCACGCATGAAGCGGTTCTCGATCTCGGTGTCGGTTTGGCTGCGCAGCGCACCGATGGTTGCGAACAGGTTCAAACATTCAGAACCGGTGCTGCGCGGAGTGACCGCACCATTCTCGGTAAAAGTTCTGTTCATTATGTTCTTCAAAAATTTCAGCATGATGCTCACTCCTTTCTGTTTGTCTACAAAGCACTTTTTTTCGTCGTTATCTCCGCTTAACTACAGTTTCTTTTCGAAACCGTCGGGATTCGAACCCGAGACTACGCCGTGTACCTGGAAAAAATATTTGCTGTGAGTGCTTTTCTTTGTATGTCTGTACTTTATCACATATATCTTTCACCTTCTCGGAAAAAAAGGTGCGAAAAGTGGAACGGGGGACGGTTCCTCGTTCCATCCTTCAAGGCGGAGAAATGTCTCCAACCTTGGAAAGATGGAACGAGGAACCGTCCCCCGTTTCATTTGTTTTAAAGCGTGCGAGGGGATTACCCCTTACCCCTCGATCGCTCTTCTCAGCGCCTCCTGATGCCGACGGCACTGCTCGATACTGTCGACACCCACGTCGCGGAGATGCTCGCCGCCTTCGTACTCGGAGCTCAGGAAGCCTTTGTAGCCGGCTTTCTTGTAAGCTTCGACAACTTCCGGAATGGCGACTGCTGTCTCAACATAGTCCTCATGCACATTGTAGAATTTTGCATGAGTATGGAAAATGTAGTCGATGTTGTCGATGATATCCTGCGGATCTGACCAGGAGTAGGTGAAGGAAGCGCCTGCGTACATCTTGTCTGCGGGACCGCCGCCTGCCTTCTCGACTGCGTCCATCATCTCTTTCATGCCGTTGGCCATACGATATTCCATGTTGGCCTTGCCGAGATCCAGATCGTATTTGATCTTTACAAATCCTCTTTCTCTTCTCTGTGCGTAAGCGTCATCGACGATCTTCAGGCACTCTTCTTTTGCGCCCATACGTCTTGCTTTGTCACGAAGAACATCGGGAACGTTCTTGCAGAAGATACCCATATCCGGAATGAATCCGAAATATTTGGTTCCTGTTCTGTTGATCATTTCCATGTAGCCGTCAGCCCAGCCGGAGTTGAGGGAGAACGGAGCGTGAACTTCGAGGCCGATCTTCACGCCGATCTTCTCGGCATACTCAAGGCTTCCTTCGATGACATCCATCGGAGTGGAAACCAGTGTACGGATTACCGGGAAGCCGAGAAGGCCTGCCAGACGAAGGTCTCTCTTCATCATGTTGATCTGCTCGCCGAGGGACAGAGTACGGTTGGAGTAGATTCTGTTCTCCAGGAATGCGTCATAGCAGGAAGGAGTGAGGCCGTATTTTTTCAGCATCTCAAACCAGTGTGCTCTGAACTCTTCATCCTCGATGGGAAGCGGGAAACGCTTGATCATCTGCTCTGCCAGAAGCTCAACACCTGTTGCGCCTGTCTTTGCAGTCTCACGAAGGCAGCCTTCGAGGTCAAGGATTCCATCATAATATTCGTCCTGATAGCTGTATAAGGAAATACTTCTTTTGATATCGTAGCTCATTGTATACTCCTCCTGTTATTCAATCACAAAGTCTGTCTCGCAGACTGCTTCGGTCGGGAAAGGCATATAGGACGGAACGATCAGCTGTACCGCTTTGATGTGATGCTTTCCGGGCTCAAGACCGCCGTCTTTTTTGACTTTGATGGTTGCATACTCACCGAACTCCCAGCGATAGTCGGAATCGACTACTGTGAGAGCCTGATCCAGTGTGAAAGTCTCGCCGTGCACAGAGATGCAGATGTCTTCTCTTGCTGCGTCCCAGCCGTCCACATTAACGCTGACATTGTGAAGAATAGAAAGTGTGAAGCCGCGATAGTACTGCGCTTTGAACTGGAACTCGAAGCCAACGGCTTTTCCGTCCACGATGATGTTTTTGAATCCGTCCGGATTAAAAATTTGTCTGGCTGCCATTTGTTTAACCTCCATTTTCGTTTATACCTTCAGCCGCCCCAAACCGGCTGTTAAAGTTCCGGGGCGGACTTTAGTCAGTAACAATTAATCGAAGTATACCTCTTTACCGGTCTCTGCGGATTTGTAGATCGCCTCAAGGATCTGGGTAACTACGAACGCCTGCTCCGGTTTTACCAGCGGCTCGGTGTCGTTGATGATGGCTTCCAGCCACTGTTTCTGCTCACGTACGCCCTCTGCGGAAGCGCCGCCCTCGAAGAAGTCGACTACGCCTGCGGGGGAGATCGTCTTTTCCATCAGCTGATTGTGCTCTACGGTGTTGTAGATCAGCTCATCCTTCGGATAGCTGCCGCCGTGATGGATCTCGGCGCCTGCCTTGGTTCCGCAAAGCGTGGTGGAAGCCTCCATGGATTTCAGAATGTTGAGTGCCCAGGATGCCTCAAGGTAGATGGTAGCTCCGTTTTTCATCTTGATGAAACCGAAAGCGGAATCTTCTACTTCGAATGTCTCGGGATCCCACGGTCCGAATACGTTTCCTGCAGGGCCGTCAGCCTGACGTCCGAGCTTATAGTTGACAGAACCGGATACCGATGCCGGCTCGTAGTTGTTCATCATCCAGAGGGTGATGTCCAGTGCATGTGTTCCGATATCGATAAGGGGGCCGCCGCCCTGAAGAGCCTTGTTCGGGAATACGCCCCAGGTCGGGACTGCTCTTCTTCTGAGCGCATGAGCTTTTGCAAAGTAAATGTCGCCGAGCTCTCCTGCTTCACAGGAAGCGTGCAGAGTCTGGGTGTCGTCACGAAGACGGTTCTGATATCCGATGGTGAACTTCTTGCCGGATTTCTTCCAGGCATCGATCATCTTCTGTGCATCTTCGGTGTTGTGAGCCATCGGCTTCTCGCACATAACATGTTTGCCGGCCTCGAAAGCAGCGACAGTGATCGGGCAGTGTGCAACGTTCGGTGTGCAGACATGTACCACATCAACGTTGGGATCGTTTACCAGATCATGATAGTCTGTGTAAACCTTTGCGTCCTCTGTGCCGAAGTCAGCTTTTGCTTTTACGGCGCGCTCTTCGATGATATCGCAGAATGCAACGATCTCGTTGAGCTCGGCATTAGCCTTGAGTGAAGGCATATGTTTCTGGTTTGCGATACCGCCGCAGCCGACGATGCCTACTCGTACTTTTCCCATGTTACAGTTCCTCCTGTGTATATATAATGCTTTTCTGTGTTCCTCAACTGTCTATAAGTATACCATCGGGCTTAACGATTATCTTCTGTTATCTTCCTCAGTTTACACGAGTTTTTTAATGATTATGCCGCGAATATCATCTTTCTGTCTTAGAGAGGCAATATTTATCAGCTGTTTTTTATCCACATCGTCATTTAAGATAAAAAATCGTCACTCATAAAGATAGCTGATATGTATATACTGGATCTCCTGCGCCTGCATCACCGTCTCAAAGTTCAGGACATTTTTTTTCACCTGGCAGGTCCTTACCGCAATGTGCGGCGTGCAGATCCTCTTCAGATACTCCACTTCACGCCCTGTTACCTGATCTGCTCCGCCCGCTCTCTCCAGTTCCTTCTGAATACTCCCGTGATCATCATTCACCGAATAGGTCTTGATCTTGTACTTTCCGTTCTTCACATGAGTGAGCTGATAGTTGAGGTGCAGTGCCTGACTGTCCTCAAAAAGCTGGTAGAGCTTCTCCTGCTCCAGCTCGTCCTCCTTTTTCAGGAAGTAGCGGTAATTCAGATGGCGGTAGTTGTGGCAGACGAGCGAATAGTTATTGTTGCCGTTCGTCGTCACCGCGCAGTTTCCGTCGCGGTACAACAGATAACGGCCAAGCATGTTCATGAACCTGTAGGCATAAAAAGCCGGTTTTTTGATCCCCTTGACGCTCATCAGGCCGCAGCCGCCAAACAAAAATCGATTGCTGTCGGCGTGTTCCGAAAAGATATCCGACCCCACCCAGTAACTGAGGACTTTACTTCTTCCGAAGGTATCCAGAATTCCCTTCATGATATACGCGCCTTTGAAGCAGCTGTCATTCAGGATATTCCTGTTGGAGATCGTCGAACTCCACTCGGTCACATGGATCTCTGTGTCTCCGAGCGCAGAGTTTTTGATGATCTGTGATGCCATCTCCAGCTGATTTTTGAGGAAATCGCGGTCGGTAGACTGGCGCGCATAGGCGGTGCCGTCCTCATCTCCCCTGATGTAGGGATAGCAGTAAAGTGAAATAAAATCGGGCCGGATCTTTCTTTTTCCCCAGCCGTCCACAAGGTTTTCCAGTCCTGACCTGCCGTACTGGATACCGATACCGCCTCCGCCTGTGCGGATCCCGGCAGAGTGTTTTTTTGCCACGCGGTAAAGGATCTCGAAGGAGTTCCAGAAGTTATTGTCGTATGTCTCGGTCTCAAAGTCCTCGCCGCACCACTGCTCGAAGTACCACGATTCGACCTCTTCCATCCCAAAGTGATTGATGAGATGTGTGAGAAACGAATTGAGGAACTGTTCGTACTGCCTGTCATTTTCGAAGGGAGACTCTCTCTTTTCGACGTAGATGCTCCGGTTCAGCGTACTATAAAGCTGTTTCGGCTTCAGCCCCAGCTCCAGGTAAGGTTTAAGACCGTTTCTGATCAGAAATTCGAAAGCGCTGTCCACACGGCTGAAATTATATTCTCCGGCGTACCCTGCACGGTCGAGCAGCATGTTTCCGCCCAGAAAATCCCAGACTCTTACGTAGGTAAAACCCAGCTCGTCGTGCAGCGTCCGGACCTGCTCCTGCATGTCCGACCGAAGCAGATCTTCCATCCGCCCGATGTTGATGCAGCGGTTCCAGAAGCGGTCATAGCGCTCCCGTTTTTCGGTGTCCGTCACAATGTAGGAATCCCCGTAATCCAGGTCCTGCGGCTCCTGTACAAGCTTGTTGTCGAGATAGTCCGTGACCCTTCTTTTCAGCGCTTCCTTTTCGTGTCCGCTTGCACCGTTCTGTCCTCCCGAGCCGCTTTCTTTCATCTTCTGGCGGTATTCGGAAGGCGTCATGTTGTAGGCGGTCTTCAGCATACGCGTGAGCGAGGCCACATTGGGAAAACCGTTTTCCAGTGCGATCGATGTGATGGAATTGTTGGTGTAAAGAAGGTCATCCACAGCGTGGAAAAGCCGGATGTTATTGACGTAATCCACAAAGTTCATGCCCATCTTGCGCTTGATATATTTGGAAAGATAGGGGACGGACAGATACAGTGCATCGCCCAGCTCCTGCAGGCTGATCTTTTTGCGGTAGTTGCTGTGGATATAATTGACGATCTCCTGGACACGCTGCTCGTCCTGGGAGTGCTCCTCCTCGAACCTGCGGTCGTCGCTGCTGACCATAAAACTGCCGATCAGCACCTCCAGGAGCTCGTAGTACATTCCCTGAAGCGCCACTTTCCCGTAGCCGCTCCTGTCAAAATACTGGCCGAAGATCTTTTTGAGCGCGCTCCGCAGCTCGTCGTAGGCGGCTGTCTTGTTCAGGACCGAATTGCACCAGAAGAACAGGTGGTCTGTTCCCAGAAGGTCCCCCAGCATGCGGAAATTGATCTCCACAAAACCGATCAGGACTTCATCCGCCGCCCGGTAAGAATGCTTTTTGTTTGCGTTGATCACAAGGACATCTTCGGGATGCATGTGATACACTTCATCCTGGACAGTGACAGACGGATTGCCTTCCAGCACATAAAAGATCTCGATCGACTGATGAAAATGAGTGGTCTCCACCTGCTCGATCTGAAAATCAAAAGACATTATCCGACTGTCGTCCGGCACAAAATTACGCATCTAATAAACACTCCTGTCAGCTTTCGAATCTGATAGAATCACCTGTACGTGCAGATTCACGGATAGCTTCCATGAGCGCCAGAACTCTTCTGGTCTCAGGAATCTTGATCATGAATTCTTCTTTTCCGAAATATGCATTGTAGTAATTGATGAAATAATCTTTATGTGTGGTATTTACCTCCGGAAGATCCTCGGTAAGGATGGTTCCTTCAGCGGGCGGTCCGAACGATCTGGTCGGGCCTGCTGCCGTCATGGTACGGGTGCCGCGCACGTTGGTCAGAAGGTGGGATGTGCGGACGATCTTTCCCTGCGGATCGAATCCGTCAAGATAAGCCGTTCCTTTGTTTCCGCCCATGATCCAGTGGCGCTCAAACCATTTTTCACCGATCTTGTCGGTCAGGAAATAGGTGCCGAGCTCGATCTCGCCGGTCACACCGTTGTCAAAACGAAGAAGGATCTTGAAGTAGTCGTCCACCTCGAAGTTGATAACATTGCGAAGATCTGCAAATACCGATGTGACTTTTGCGCCTTTCATCATAAACAGCATCTGGTCGATAAGATGAACGCCCCAGTCGAACAGCATGCCGCCGCCTTCGCTGATGTACACATGCCAGTCATGCATGTTTCCGTTGAAGCCGTAGAGACTGCTCTTAACCGAGTACACATCGCCGACGCTGCCTGCATCGTAGACGGCCTTCATGGTGCGGAAGTCTTTGTCAAGTCTTCTCTGATGATGAACAGTAAATTTGACGCCGCATTCTTCGCAGACCTTTGCCATATCATCGAGCTCTTCGACTGTCATGGCGACCGGTTTCTCGCAGATGATGTCTTTTCCGGCTTTTGCGGCCTGGATCACCAGATCGTGATGCTGATTGTTGTTCACGACGATCAGCACGACATCGATGTCCTGATCGGCCAGAAGCGCCTCGTTGGAAGCGTAACGTTTGATGCCCGGTTTGACATCTTCGAGCTGCTGCGGATCTTTATCGGAGATACCGACGATCTGATACTGCTCCATGCTGCTCAGCATGGTCTCGTGCTCATGGCCCATAAATCCATGACCGATGATTCCTACGCGGATTTTTTCCATGTACTTTTCCTCCTGTAATGTCTGTGGGTACAAAATTTTCATCATGAATGCATTATACAAAAAGCGGAGAAAAGTTTCTTTTCTCCGCTTTACGCCTTGTTTGACTGTTTTTGCTTTTTATCTGACCAATTTTTTCAGGCAGGTTAAAAAACGATGCTGTTTTTTAACCTGCCTGACATTATCCGATCATTCGTCGGCGCAGTGGATCAGTCTGACACGTCCGAACATACCTGAAGGCTCATACAGGCCTTTCTCGTAACCGAAGAAGCTCTGATCATGATTCAGGACATCTCTCTCCGGTGTATTCACGACTTCGACCTCGATCGTATTGACGCCTTTCTTCAGCGCACCTGTGAGATAGAAGCGGTACGGCGGGCAGATGCGGAAGTCCGCAGGTTCACCGTTCACCA
>CAMNGN010000032.1 GCA_946538475.1 uncultured Blautia sp. | reverse complement strand
CATGTGTTACGTAGATGATGGTAGCGCCCAGTCTCTGATGGATCTTGGAGATCTCGATACGCATCTGTACACGAAGTTTAGCATCCAGGTTGGACAGCGGCTCGTCCATAAGGAATACCTTAGGATTACGAACGATAGCACGGCCCATGGCAACACGCTGTCTCTGACCACCGGAAAGAGCCTTCGGTTTACGATCAAGGAGTTTGTCAAGGTCAAGGATTCTTGCAGCTTCACGAACAGCTTTGTCGATCTGATCTTTCGGAACTTTACGAAGTTTAAGACCGAAAGCCATGTTATCATAAACTGTCATATGCGGATACAGAGCGTAGTTCTGGAATACCATTGCGATATCACGGTCCTTCGGCTCTACGTCGTTCATGACTTTATCACCGATCTTCAGAGTACCGTCGGAGATTTCCTCAAGGCCTGCTACCATACGAAGAGTGGTGGATTTACCGCAGCCTGACGGTCCTACGAAAATGATAAATTCTTTGTCCTGGATCTCAAGGTTGAAGTCCTTAACAGCCTCGAAGCCGTTCGGGTATCTTTTGTAGATGTGCTGTAATGATAAGCTTGCCATTTTCAATTCCTCCAAGTGAAAGTGTGCTTTGTTTTTTACTGTACCCAGTATACCGAATCCCGTTCGAAAAGAATATAGACATGCCGCACAAATTAATTTCATTTTTATTGTTAAATTGACGAAATGCACACGGGGGAATTTCCTTGAGATAATCATGGCTTTGTGGTAAAATTTTACCTGAATAAAGTGCGCTTATCGTCGCCGCCCGGACATGATCCCGCGCGGCGGATATTGTGCAAAAGGAGAGAAGCATATGAGCGAAAGACGGGAATGCGGCATTCTCCTGCCGGTGAGCAGCCTTCCTTCGAGATATGGGATCGGCTGCTTTGACAGAAGTGCCTATGAATTTTTGGATTTTCTTGCAGATGCGGGACAGAGCTGCTGGCAGATACTGCCTCTGGGCCCCACGGGATACGGTGATTCGCCCTACCAGTCCTTTTCGACGTTTGCCGGAAATCCCTATTTTATCAGCCTCGATGACCTGATCGAAGAAGGCGTTCTCGAACGCAGGGAGTGCAGGTCGGTGAATTTCGGCAAAGATCCATCAAAAGTGGATTACGAAAAAATGTATAAAGGCAGGCTGCCGCTGCTTCGTAAAGCATATGAACGCAGTGATATCAGCCATAATGAAGATTTCCTCAGGTTCCGTGAAAAAGAAGGATTCTGGCTTAAGGACTACGCACTCTTTATGGCGGTAAAAGGCCGTTTCGGAGGGGCACCCTGGAACGAATGGGCGGATGATATCAAGTTCAGATGGCAGAATGCCCTCGATTATTATAGAAGGGAACTCTATTTTGACATTGAGTTTCAGGAGTATCTCCAGTTTAAGTTTTATCAGCAGTGGAACAAGCTGAAAGCCTACGCGAACGGCGTAGGCATCCGTATCATCGGGGACATCCCCATCTATGTGGCGATGGACAGCGCGGATACGTGGGCCAGCCCCTGGCTCTTCAAACTGGATGAGCAGAACAGACCGACGCAGGTGGCGGGCTGTCCGCCCGATGGCTTTTCCGCCGACGGGCAGCTGTGGGGAAATCCGTTGTACAACTGGGAAGTGCACCGTCAGTCGGGCTTTTCCTGGTGGCTGAAGAGAATAGAGCATTGCTTTGAGATGTACGATATTCTGAGGATCGATCATTTCAGGGGATTTGACGAGTACTATGCCATCCCGTTCGGCGATACGACCGCAGCGAACGGCTGGTGGGAGAAGGGCCCCGGAATGGATCTTTTCCGTACCATATCGTGGCATCTGGGGAACAGAGAGATCATCGCGGAGGACCTTGGTTTTGTCACGGAGACGGTAAAGCAGCTGGTGCGCGACAGCGGATATCCCAACATGAAGGTGCTGGAGTTTGCATTTGATTCCCGGGATACCGGCACCGCAGCCGATTACCTTCCGCACAATTACGACAGGAACAGCGTGGTCTACACGGGAACGCATGACAACGAGACGCTGCTCGGCTGGCTTCAGGGCCGCCCCGAAAACGAGCGGGAGATGGTAAAGAGATATATCAACCGCAGAGAGGCCGATGACAAGGAGATCTGCGAAGAGATGATCTGCACCGCCCTCAGGAGCGTGTCAAAGCTCTGCATCATTCCGGTGCAGGACTATCTGGGACTCGATAACAGCGCAAGGATCAATCAGCCCTCCACATCGGGGATCAACTGGAAGTGGAGACTGACAGAAGGACAGCTTGACCATGCACTGGCAGTACGGCTGCATACCCTTGCGGTATTATATGGAAGAAAAAGCCCCGAAGCCGTGAACACGGGGGACGTGGAAGTGATCCGCTGAAATTGCGGACGGTATGATTAGTTAAACCGAGACGAAAGATAAAAAAGGGCTCCGGAATCCGGAGCCCTGAAAGCAGATAACGGGAATCGAACCCGCCTCCTCAGCTTGGGAAGCTGATGTTCTACCAATGAACTATATCTGCATTACTCATAGTATTATATCATAAACAGTTTATAAATCAAGTGCTTTTTTGCTGCCGGAAATCGCAGGTGGATTTTCGGCTGTCATTGACTTGTGAACGGAGGCAGGGCAATGTTTGGGAGAAAGAAAAAAACAGAATTCAAAAAACTGGAATATGATAAAAGTCTGTGGAAGCCTGTCCTGAAATGCAGCATCTGCAACGGAGAGCAGGTGGGAGGCCTTAAGAATATCTCTACCGGAGAATTCCGCGAAGTGATGTTTGTCAGAGGACCGGAGGATCTGAACCTGTTTAAGGACATGACCGGCGAGCAGACGATAGAAAAGATCTACTGAGGGAGGATACAAAAATGGCGGAAAAGAAAGTATACATTTTTCTGGCAGACGGCTTTGAAGATATCGAGGGCCTGACAGTCGTCGATCTGATGAGGCGCGCGGGAATTCAGATACAGACCGTTTCGATAAAGGCGGAAAAAAAGATCACTACTTCCCACGGGATAGAAATGTTCACCGACATGACCATGGATGAGACCGATTTCGCGGATGCGGACATGCTGGTCCTTCCGGGAGGAATGCCGGGGACAAAATACCTGGGAGCATGCGAGCCGCTTCTTAAGCTGCTGAAGGACTATTATAATAAAGAAGGAAAAATTGCGGCGATCTGCGCCGCGCCGACGGTGCTCTCTTCGCTGGGATTTCTCAAGGGAAGAAAAGCTACCTGCTATCCGTCCATGATGTCTCAGCTTGACTGCGGAGAGGCTCTCACAGACAGCGTGGTGGTCGACGGCAATATCACCACAAGCCGCGGACTGGGCACGGCCCTTCCGTTTGCGCTTTCGCTCATCGCGCAGCTGCTCTCGGAGGAAAAAGCGAAAGAAATAGCGGCTTCGGTGGTATTTACTGTTTGATTCGGGTATTGCGTTTCGGAATTTCCTATGCTATACTACTGGAATGATTGCGAATTTCTAAGGAGGATGAACGTAAAAAATGGGCGTAAAAGTTGAAAAACTGGACAAAAATATGGCAAAATTAACGATCGAGGTTTCTCTTGAAGATCTCGAGAAAGCTATTGACAGAGCCTATCAGAAAGCAAAAAACAGGATTTCACTTCCCGGCTTCCGCAAGGGAAAAGCACCGCGTAAAATGATCGAGCGGATGTATGGTAAGGGCGTCTTCCTTGAGGACGCAGCCAACGACCTCATCCCGACCGAGTATCGTAAAGCTGCAACAGAGAGCGAA
This sequence comes from uncultured Blautia sp., assembly GCA_946538475.1. Classification (GTDB taxonomy): domain Bacteria; phylum Bacillota; class Clostridia; order Lachnospirales; family Lachnospiraceae; genus Blautia_A. Next base: position 11,332 of record CAMNGN010000032.1, on the reverse strand, counting down.
CTCACCATCGTTTCTCAGCCCGAGATCGATGTCGAGCAGCTGGAGCCCGGCAAACCGTTCATCTTTACGGCAGAAGTTGCGGTTAAACCGGATGTGACTCTGGGACAGTATAAAGGACTCGAGGTTCCTGTTTCCGATCTTACCGTGACCGATGACGATGTTATGGAAGAGATCAAAAAAGAGCAGGAGAAGAACAGCCGTACGGTAGCTGTCGAGGATCGCGGCGCAGCTGAAGGCGATATCGTTACCATCGACTTTGAAGGCTTTGTGGACGATGTTGCGTTTGAAGGCGGAAAAGGTGCGGATTATCCGCTCACCATCGGTTCCGGCACATTCATTCCGGGCTTTGAAGAGCAGCTGATTGACGCAAAAGCAGGCGAGCATGTTGTAGTAAATGTGACATTCCCCGAGGAATATCAGGCAGCAGAGCTGGCAGGCAAAGAAGCAGTGTTCCAGTGCGATGTTAAGAAAGTCGAGACCAGGGAGCTTCCCGAGCTTGACGACGAGTTTGCACAGGATGTGAGCGACTTTGAGACTCTTGACGAGTACAAAGCAAACGTAAGAGAAAACCTTGAGAAGAAGAAAGCCGATGAGGCTCTCAGAATGAAAGAAGACGCGGCAGTCGACAAAGTGATCGCAAACGCAGAGATGGAAATTCCGGAAGCGATGATCACCACACAGGCCCGCAGCATGCTGGATGACTTTGCCCGCAGAATGCAGTCCCAGGGACTTTCCATGGAGCAGTACTTCCGGTTTACCGGTCAGACAGCCGAAAAGATGCTGGAGGATGTAAAACCGCAGGCACTGAAGAGCATCCAGACAAGACTTGTGCTTGAAAAGATCGCCGAGGTAGAGGACATTCAGCCTACAGATGAAGAAGTCACCGCAGAGATCGAGAAGATGGCAAAGACCTACAATCTTGAGGCTGACAGCGTCAAAGAGATGATGAGCGAAGAAGAGCTCAACCGGATCAGGAAAGACCTCAGCGTACAGAAGGCTGTAACACTGGTTGCGGACGAGGCTGTTGAGACAGAAGCTGCTGCAGCTGAAGAGAGCGCAGAGTAATCATTGACAGATCCACGATCATACACTCAGGAGGATTTCATGAGTTTTGTACCATATGTAATCGAACAGACCAGCAGGGGAGAGCGCAGCTACGATATCTACTCGCGCCTTCTGAACGACAGGATCATCTTCCTCGGTGAAGAAGTTACCGATCTGACTGCAAGCCTGGTCGTTGCTCAGCTGTTGTTCCTCGAAGCCGAGGATCCGGGTAAAGATATCCAGCTGTATATCAACAGCCCGGGCGGTTCGGTTTCCGCAGGAATGGCGATCTATGATACCATGCAGTACATCAAGTGCGACGTTTCTACCATCTGCCTCGGCATGGCTGCCAGCATGGGAGCTTTTCTGCTGGCGGGCGGAGCAAAAGGCAAACGTTATGCACTGCCGAACTCTACCATCATGATCCATCAGCCGTCAGGCGGAGCGCAGGGTCAGGCGACGGAGATCAGCATCGCGGCGGAGCATATTCTTAAAACCAGGAGAAAGCTGAACGAGCTTCTCGCGCAGAATACCGGGCAGCCCATCGAAACTGTGGAGCGTGACACCGAGAGAGACAACTACATGACGTCGGAAGAAGCCAAGGCTTACGGCCTCATTGACGGTGTGGTAGAACATAAGTAATTCAGAGAAAAGACTCCTGTTTTTTGCAGGGGTCTTGTCTTGCGTTAACCGGAATAAGAAATAGAAAGGAATTTATTGTTTAATGGCTGATAAAAAACGGGACGGGAGAATCAGGTGCTCTTTCTGCAACAAGACGGAAGACCAGGTCCGAAAGCTGATAGCGGGACCTGACGGAGTGTATATCTGTGATGAGTGTGTGGGGATCTGCGCAGAGATCATGGATGATGAGATCAACAGTATGTCGGACGGTGATGTGTTCGAAGGGGACATCAACCTTCCGAAACCCGAAGAGATCCACGCCATTCTTGATGATTACGTGATCGGTCAGGATGAGGCGAAAAAGACTCTTTCGGTGTCTGTTTATAACCATTACAAGAGGATCACATCTCAGAGAAACCTGGATGTCGAGCTGCAGAAGAGCAATATTCTGATGCTCGGTCCCACAGGTTCGGGAAAAACTTTGCTGGCGCAGACTCTGGCCAGGCTTCTCAATGTTCCGTTTGCGATCGCGGATGCCACTACCCTCACCGAAGCCGGCTACGTGGGTGAGGATGTCGAGAATATCCTGCTGAAGATCATTCAGGCGGCGGACTACGATGTCGACAGGGCGCAGTATGGTATCATCTACATCGACGAGATCGATAAGATCACCAAAAAATCCGAGAATGTCTCGATCACCCGGGATGTATCGGGCGAAGGTGTACAGCAGGCTCTTCTGAAAATACTGGAAGGCACGATAGCGAGCGTTCCGCCTCAGGGAGGAAGAAAGCATCCGCATCAGGAGTTTATCCAGATCGACACGACCAACATCCTGTTCATCTGCGGCGGTGCGTTTGACGGACTGGAAAAGATCATCGATGCCAGACAGGACACAAAATCGATCGGCTTCGGCGCGGAGGTTTCCGCGAAAGAAGAGCGCAATGTGGGCGAAGTACTGAAGGATGTCATGCCGGAGGACTTCATCAAATTCGGTCTCATCCCGGAATTCATCGGCCGTGTTCCCGTGGTCGTTTCGCTCGACGCGCTGGATGAAGAAGCCATGGTGCGCATCCTCAAGGAGCCCAAAAACTCTCTGACCAGGCAGTTCCGCAAACTGTTCGAGCTGGATGGCGTAGAGCTTGAGTTTACCGATGAGGCTCTTTCGGAAGTGGCCCACAAATCGCTCGAGAGAAAGACAGGCGCAAGAGGTCTGCGCTCGATCATGGAAAAAGCGCTCATGGACCTGATGTACCGCATTCCGTCCGATTCTACGATCAGAAAATGCACGATCACCAAGGAGGTCATCGACGGGACGGGCGAGCCTGTTCTGGAAAGGGGCGAAGCATCCTCCCAGAGCCGTCAGGGACAGCGAAAAGGGAGCGGCAGACGCAGAAAAGGCGGCCCGGAGACCGCCTGACAATAAATGACGAAAGAAGAATGTACAGATGACTGACTATAGAGCGGCAATGCCTGCCATTGCACTCCGAGGCACTACCGTGCTTCCGGGAATGATCGTCCATTTTGACGTGAACCGGAAAAAGTCCGTAAAAGCGATCGAAGCGGCCATGCTGGAAGACCAGAAGGTGTTCCTGGTAACGCAGAGAGATCCTGATATAGAAAATCCCGGAATACGTGACCTGTATCAGATAGGAACGGTCGCCTATATCAAACAGGTGATCAAGCTTCCGCAGGGCCTGATCAGAGTACTGGTGGAAGGCATTGAAAAGGCTGAGCTCTGCTCGTTCGAGAGCGAAGAGCCGTACCTTAAGAGCATTATTGATGTGCCGGAGAAGGTAACACCGGACGAAAATATGTTATTCATCTCCGAAGCCATGATCCGTACTTTGAAGGAGTTTTTCGAGAGATATGCGCGGGAGACCGGAAAGGTAGGGAAAGATCTGGCGGCTCAGGTCCTGGATACCGATGACCTTATGCAGCTGATGGAGAACATATCGGTCAATCTTCCGCTGTCATACGAGAACAGACAGCGTCTTCTGGAAGCAGCTTCCGTGGAAGAAGAATATGAACTTCTGGGCATCTTTCTGAGTAATGAGGTAGAGGTGGCGGCCTATTCGCGCGAGCTTCAGCGAAAAGTGAAGGCGCGGATCGACAAGAACCAGAAGGAATATGTTCTGCGGGAGCAGCTCAAGCTGATCAGGGAAGAACTGGGCGAAGAGAACAGTGTGTCGGATGCGGATGAGTTTATGAAACAGCTGGAGACACTGGACGCTCCGGGCGAGATCATCGAAAAGATCAAAAAGGAGATCGCCAGATTCCGCTCGCTGGGCAGCAACGCTGCGGAGAGCAATGTCAGCCGCGGCTACATTGAAACTCTGCTTTCCCTTCCCTGGAACAAAAGATCCGCCGACAGCGAGGACCTGAAAACGGCCGCCCGCATTCTGGATGAGGGACATTATGGACTTAAGGACGTGAAAGAGCGGATCCTCGAGTTTCTTGCTGTCCGTAAACTGACCCATAAAGGCAAAAGCCCTATCCTCTGTCTGGCGGGACCTCCCGGAACCGGAAAGACATCCATCGCCAAATCGCTGGCCGAGGCGATGAACAAAAAGTACGTAAGAGTGTGCCTCGGCGGTGTCCGCGATGAAGCGGAGATCAGAGGGCACAGGAGAACATATATAGGCGCCATGCCCGGCAGGATAACCGCCGCGCTTCAGCAGGCGGGGGTGAGCAATCCGCTGATGCTTCTGGACGAGATCGACAAGACTTCGAGCGACTATAAGGGAGATACCTCCTCGGCGCTTCTCGAAGTGCTCGATCCCGAACAGAACAGCCACTTTAACGACCATTATGTCGATATGCCGCAGGATCTGTCGGAGGTCCTTTTCATCGCGACCGCCAACGACGCATCCGCGATACCGCGGCCGCTGCTCGACCGTATGGAGCTGATCACGATATCGGGGTACACCGAGAATGAAAAAGCCCACATCGCGCGCGAGCATCTGATCCCCAAGCAGATGGACATTAACGGCATCGAAAAAGGCCGCCTGGTCATTCAGGCAGCGGCGCTTCGGAAGATCATCAACAATTATACCCGCGAGGCGGGCGTGAGAAATCTGGAACGTGCCATCGGCCGCATTTGCCGAAAGACTGCGCGGCTGATCATGGAGGAGAACAGAAAGCGTGTTACGGTAACCGTCAACAATCTTTCCGATTTTCTGGGTAAAGAGCGCTATAATTTCCTGCCGGCAAACAAGAAGGACGAAGTGGGCATCGCCCGCGGACTTGCCTGGACGCAGGCCGGCGGTGACACGCTTCAGATCGAAGTAAATGTGCTGTCCGGAAAGGGCAATGTGCTTCTTACCGGCCGTCTGGGCGATGTGATGCAGGAGTCCGCCCGGACAGGTATGACGTACATTCGTTCCATAGCTTATCAGTACGGCATTGCCCCGGAATATTTCAGCGAACATGATATTCACGTGCATATTCCGGAAGGTGCGGTACCAAAAGACGGTCCTTCCGCCGGCATCACCATGGCCACGGCTATCCTGTCCGCCATAACGGACAAGCCGGTCAAGGCCGATCTGGCGATGACGGGCGAGATCACCCTGCGGGGAAGAGTGCTTCCGATCGGCGGCCTTAAAGAAAAGCTTCTGGCCGCGAGGTACGCAGGAATCCACCACGTCCTTGTTCCGGCTGAGAATAAGCCGGACATCGATGAGATGGACGCCGAGATCACGGAAGGGTTGGATATCGTATTTGTGGAGTCTATGGGAAAGGTGCTTGAAAATGCGCTTTCCGGGGCTCCGGAGGATAAACAGTAATGGTAATCAAAAAGGTCTCACTCGATATTGTATGCGGGGTCACCGGCAAGCTGCCCAAAACGGACAGGCCGGAGGTCGCTTTTGCGGGAAAATCGAACGTAGGAAAATCTTCGCTGATCAACGGGCTGGTCAACAGAAAATCTCTGGCAAGAACCAGCTCGCAGCCGGGAAAGACGCAGACGATCAATTTTTATAATATCAATGACAGCATCTTTCTGGTAGATCTGCCGGGCTACGGTTATGCGAAGACCTCGGAATCGGTAAAAAGATCCTGGGGACAGATGATCGAACGCTATCTGCATACATCGAAGGACCTCAAAGCGGTCTTTCTGCTCGTGGATATCCGTCACGAGCCAAATGCAAACGATCATCAGATGTACGACTGGATCGTCGGCAACGGATATCGGCCGATCGTGATCTGTACCAAGGCGGACAAACTGAAACGGAGTCAGATCCCCAAAGCGCTTAAGGTGATCAGACAGGGACTTTCGCTTCCGCAGGATACCGTACTCATCCCCTATTCTTCTCTCACAAAGGAGGGAAGAGAGGAGATATGGCAGAAGATCGACGAGCTGACCGCCGTATCGGCGGTCGTGGAGGAAGAGAATGGGAATAATCAAGGCGCTGAAACTGGCGTTTGACTATCTTAAATACGACGATGACGGAAATCCTACGGAGTCTTACCGCGCGGTCAACGATGTTGACCTGGATATAGAAGAAGGCGAGTTTATCGCGATCCTGGGCCATAACGGCTCCGGAAAATCCACCCTGGCCAAGCATATCAATGCGCTTCTTCTTCCTACGGAGGGCACGCTCTGGGTGGACGGGACGGACACTAAACAGGAGCCTGAACTGTGGAAGCTGCGCAAGAAGGCGGGCATGGTCTTCCAGAACCCCGACAATCAGATCATCGCGAGTGTCGTTGAGGAAGATGTGGGATTCGGTCCCGAAAATATGGGCGTTCCCACCGAGAAGATATGGAAGCGTGTGGATGAAAGCCTCAAAAAGACAGGGATGACTGCCTACAGGACCCACTCTCCGAACCGTCTCTCGGGCGGACAGAAGCAGAGGGTTGCTATCGCCGGTGTGATGGCCATGCGGCCGAAGTGCATCGTTCTCGATGAGCCGACGGCCATGCTTGACCCGGTCGGACGGCGGGAAGTGCTGGATGCGGTCACGGAACTCAACCGTACCGAGAAAGTGACCGTCATACTGATCACGCATTATATGGAAGAAGTGATCCGCGCGAACCGCGTCTATGTGATGGAGAACGGCAGTATCGTGCTGCAGGGTACACCGCGGGAGGTTTTCTCACAGGTGGAAAAACTGAAGGAGCTGCGGCTTGATGTGCCGCAGGTCACGCTTCTCGGACACGAACTGCGAAAAGCGGGGCTTGATATCCCGGAAGGAATCCTTACATCGGATGAACTGAAAGCCGCGCTGAAGTCTGCCATGAAAGACGAAAAGACCGGTAATTTGGTGTTGCCGGACAGCGGGAAGGGATTGGCTGCTCCGGGTGCGGAAGATCTTTCGGTACAGCCCGGAGAGAACGGAGGCCGTGACGATAAACCCGCGATGACGCTGGAAAACGTAAACTATGTATACAGCGAAGGAACGGCCTTTGAAGTGAAGGCGCTTAATGATATCAATCTGGAGATACCAAACGGGCAGTTCATCGGGATCATCGGACATACCGGGAGCGGAAAATCGACGCTGATCCAGCATCTGAACGCGCTCATAAAGCCTACTTCCGGAGTGATCAGATATAAAGGTGAAGATATCTGGGCGGAAAAATATAATCGTAAAGCACTGCGGAGCGAGGTGGGCCTGGCTTTCCAGTATCCGGAATATCAGCTGTTCGAGAGCGATGTGCTGTCGGACGTCTGCTTCGGTCCGATGAATCAGGGACTCAGCAGGGAAGAAGCGGAGGTAGAAGCTAAGAAGGCGCTTCTCCAGGTGGGCTTCAAAGAAAAACGCTTTTTAAGATCGCCGTTCGAACTCTCGGGCGGACAGAAGAAAAGAGCTGCGATCGCCGGGGTCCTTGCCATGAACCCAAAGATCCTCATTCTGGATGAGCCTACGGCGGGACTCGACCCCCGCGGCAGAGACGATATTCTGGATCAGATCGCGCTGCTTCACAAAGAGAGAGGCATCACGGTGATCCTTGTCTCGCACAGTATGGAAGACATCGCCCGTTATGCTGAGCGGCTGATCGTGATGAACGAAGGAAAGGTCGTCTATGATGACACACCCGAAAAGGTGTTTACACACTACAGCGAACTGGAGAGCATGGGCCTTTCCGCACCTCAGGTCACCTATATTCTGCACGATCTGAAGGACAGCGGCCTTAAGGTGGATACGTCTGCCGGTACCGTGGAAGATGCGAGGGATGAGATCCTCAGGGCTTTGACGGGTACAGGCGCAGGAGACGCTGCCTTGACGGGAGGTGGCGAGAAATGATCAGAGATATCACGGTAGGACAATATTATCCGGCGGATTCTGTGCTTCACAGACTGGACCCGCGGACAAAACTTGTGGGAACGCTCCTGTTTATCATCTCGGTGTTCCTGTTCAGGACGATTCCGGGATATGCCGTGGCCACACTGTTCCTCGGCGCGATAATATGGCTCTCGAAGATCCCGCTCAAGTTTATTTTCAAAGGACTTAAGGCGATATTCGTCATCCTCATCTTTACCATGTTCTTCAACATCATCTTCACCCCCGGTGAAGTGCTGTGGTCGTGGTGGGTGATCCGGGTGACAAAAGAAGGCCTGATCCTGGCGGGGAGAATGGCGATCCGTCTGATCTATCTGGTGATCGGTTCATCGCTGATGACCCTGACGACCACCCCGAATCAGCTGACGGATGGTCTGGAACGGCTGCTTCGGCCGCTGAATAAAATACATGTGCCGGTCCACGAGATCTCCATGATGATGTCGATCGCGCTGAGGTTTATTCCGATCCTGCTGGAAGAGACGGACAAGATCATGAAGGCGCAGATCGCCCGCGGAGCCGACTTTGAGACCGGAAATATCATACAAAAAGCGAAGAACATGATCCCGCTGCTGGTGCCGCTGTTCATCTCGGCATTCCGAAGAGCGAATGACCTGGCGCTGGCCATGGAGGCGAGATGCTACCACGGAGGAGAGCACCGCACGCAGATGAAACCGCTGCGGTATCAGGGGATCGACCGGCTCGCTTATATTGTACTGTTTATATATTTTGCCGTGGCGATCGCTTTTCGCGTTCTGGGGATCTGAGAGGAACCCGCCGGCGTTTGCGATGTCTGACGGCAGGCTGCTTTTTATTGATCGGATGGAGGTTGTCTATTGAAGAGGATCGGTATGGTCGTCGCTTATGACGGCACCAATTACTGCGGATGGCAGATCCAGCCCAACGGGATCACGATCCAGGGAGTCCTGAACAAGTGTCTCTCGGAACTGCTGGGTGAGAAGATCGAGGTGATGGGTGCGAGCAGGACGGATGCGGGAGTGCACGCCCTGGGCAATGTGTGCGTTTTCGACACGAACACCAGAATACCCGGGGAAAAGATCTCGTTTGCGCTTAACCAGTCTCTGCCCGAGGATATCCGCATCCAGCTGTCCGAGGAGGTGGAGCCTGATTTCCATCCGCGCTATACGGACAGCGAAAAAACATACGAGTATCGCATTCTCAACAGGACATTTCCTGTGCCGACAGAAAGGCTGTACTCCTACTTTTATCATTACAAACTGGATGTGAACATGATGAGAGAGGCGACGTCCTTTCTCATCGGAAGACATGACTTTGCCAGCTTCTGCGGCTCCGGAGCACAGGTCAGATCGACGATAAGAACGATCACCTCTGCGACGGTGGAGCGGGACGGCGATATCATAACTATCCGGATCTCGGGGACAGGCTTCTTATATAATATGGTAAGGATCATTGCGGGAACGCTGATCGAGATCGGAAACGGTCAGTATCCGCCCGAGAGAATGAAGTCGATCGTCGAAGCCTGCGACCGCGCGGCGGCGGGGCCGACCGCTCCGGCGTGCGGGCTGACACTGATCGGGATTCGATACGAATGATGGTGGGTCAATGGGGACGTTTCTAAATGACCCATTTTTGCGAACAAAAATGGGTCATTTAGAAACGTCCCCATTGACCCACCATTGACAAAAATTTGTGGAAAGTTATCGTTGACAGTGGTTTGACAATATTATATAATAAACAACTGTGACATGGTGCGCACGCACTGAAGGCCAAAGCCCCGGCAGTCAGTACGATAAGCGGTTTCGGACATTTCCGCGAGAGTGCATCGGTTGCTTTTTATGATTTTTTCGGCAGACATATGCCTGCTTAAGAGACTTATCGACTGACATTTGGGAGGTTAGACCATGAAAACCTATATGGCAAATCCGGATAAAATTGAGAGAAAATGGTATGTCGTAGATGCAGAAGGCTGCACTCTCGGCCGTCTTGCATCAGGCATTGCCTCTGTACTCAGAGGAAAAAACAAACCTGAGTTCACTCCGTTTGTAGATACAGGCGACTATGTAATCGTAGTCAACGCAGACAAGATCAAAGTTACCGGCAAGAAGCTGCAGCAGAAGATCTATTACAGACATTCCGAGTATGTAGGCGGAATGAAAGAGACCACACTTAAAGAGATGCTTGCAAAAAAACCTGAGAAGGTTATTGAGCTTGCAGTCAAGGGCATGCTTCCGAAAGGACCTCTTGGAAGAGAAATGTACAAGAAACTTTTCGTATATGCAGGACCGGAGCACAAACATGCAGCTCAGAAGCCTGAAGTTCTTACATTTTGATTAGGAGGTAGAAAGCATTGGCTGGTACAAAATTCTACGGAACAGGAAGAAGAAAAAAATCGATCGCAAGAGTTTATCTTACCCCCGGTACCGGTAAGATTACCGTCAATAAAAGAGATATCGACGAGTATTTCGGACTGGATACTCTGAAAGTTATCGTTCGTCAGCCGCTCGTAGCAACCGAGACAGACGGCAAATATGACATTCTTGTAAACGTTAAAGGCGGCGGCTACACAGGACAGGCCGGTGCAGTTCGTCACGGTATTGCAAGAGCTCTTCTGGAAGTGGATGCAGAGTACAGACCTATCCTCAAATCTGCAGGATACCTTACACGTGATCCGCGTATGAAAGAGCGTAAGAAATACGGCCTCAAGGCAGCTCGTCGCGCACCGCAGTTCTCGAAGAGATAATCGAGACCAAGAGACATGCAAAAAACCCTGGAAATTCAACGTTTCCGGGGTTTTTTCTTTCCAAAATGACAGAGCGTAAGAAGTCCGTTTGATCTCATTTTTTGAGCTCCGGTTTTGCTGCTTGATGTCGCAGCTCTGCGCTCTTTTGGCATGGAGATTCAGGAAGTGATGTCCTCCCAGAAGCGCTATAACCTGATCAGCCGCGAGTACGACATCGCAGAGATTAAGCTGCTGATCGATGCAGTGGAATCCTCCAGGTTTATCACCAAAAAGAAAAGCGAGGAGCTGGTGGCCAAGCTTGCGAAGCTGGCTGGCCGGAACCAGGCGGAGCAGCTGAGGCGGAATATCTCTGCCGAGGACCGGATCAAATACGACAACGAGAGCATTTACCTGATTATTGACGGCATCAACGAGGCCATCAATGCCGGGAAGAAGATCTCCTTCCTGTACTTCAAGTACGATGTCCGGAAGGAGCCGAAGCTGCGCAACGATGGAAAGCCGTGGATCTTCAGCCCTCATAAGCTGGTCTGGAACGGCGATTTCTATTACATGGTCGGTGTGTTCGACAGTAAGAGGGTCGGGACGTTCCGCTTAGACCGGATCTTGAAGCGTCCGGATATTCTGGAGGAGGATGCTCTTCCCTTCCCGGCAGACTTTGATTTCGAGAAGC
>CAMNGN010000031.1 GCA_946538475.1 uncultured Blautia sp. | reverse complement strand
CGAGACGCTCGCGGCGGCGATCGGGGAGGATGCGGGTACGCTGGAAGATGTGTACGAGCCGTATCTGCTTCAGAATGGGTTCCTCAACAGGACGCCGCGTGGGCGTGTGGCTTCTGTTCTTGCGTATAAACACCTTGGTTATCGTCTTCCTGAGAATGAGGATAGTGCGGACAATGAGCAATGAGCCACGGACACAGGTTCCTCCTCAGAGGAAATGTAATAGCGCGTAAAACCTGTTTACTGTTACAATAGAAAATTTTTTCTATACTTTTTGGGAACAGTCTTGTATAATACATGGTAGAGACAGGACTTATATTTTTGTGAGTCAGATCATCAGAGCAAGGAGGCCTTTTTCATGGCAGTCAAAAATACGGCGCAGGTTATCATCGGAGGAAAGATTCTGACACTCGGCGGTTACGAGTCCGAGGAATATCTGCAGAAAGTCGCAGCTTATATAAATGGTAAAATTTCCGAATTTGAAGCGCTTCAGGGATACTCCAGACAGCCGATGGAAACCAAGCATACCCTTCTTGAGCTCAATATTACGGATGACTATTTTAAGGCCAAAAAGCAGGCGGAGGTCTATGAGCAGGATCTTCATCGCAAGGATCAGGAGATGTATAATCTGAAGCATGAGCTGGTCACTCTTCGTATGCAGATGGAGGAGTCCAAAAAGCAGCTGCAGGAGACCGAGGAGCAGAGGAGCGTGCTGGAGGGCAAGGCTTCCGAGCTGGAGAAGCAGTTGGATGAATTATTAAAATGACATGAAAAAAGGAGCCGTGATTCGGCTCCTTTTTGTGTACAGATCAGAGTATCGATATAGCATCCAGTATCGTTTTTTCCATTGCTTCCTGTCCGTATTTATCCACCTGCATTTTATCTTTTGCGCCATGAGTAAGACAGCCGGCACCGCCTATACAGCCGCCCGTGCATGCCATTCCTTCGATAAAGTTTGCTTTAAGCAGGTTTTTACTCTTCAATGTCAGTGCTTTTTTACATTCTTCAATACCGTCGCAGGACACGGCATTGAGGGTAAAATCGTCGAGTCCCTGCTCTTTAAGGCCTTCTGCAACAGCATCGGAGAGGCCGCCGCTGCGTGCGAATATACGGCCATAATATGAAGCGTTATCGAGCACATCCTCCGGCAGAGAAGTAATGTCAATGTCCCGGCTGTCAAACAGGGCCTGGAGTTCTTCAAACGTCAGGACAGAATCGACATAGGGTTTGACGCTGTCAAGCTGTGCTTCCATTTTCTTGGCCGTGCACGGTCCGATAAAGATAACTTTGGCATTCTCTGTCGTCTCCTTGATGTATCTTGCAATGGTTCCCATCGGTGAAAGATTGTGTGAGACGCAGGGCTTTAACTGCGGGAAAGAATTATTGATGTATGCGACAAAGGCGGGACAGCAGGAACTGGTCAGAAATTCTTTTTCGGCAAGTTCTTTCGATTCTGCCTGAGCCACCATGTCGGCACCCAGTGCGGCTTCCACTACAGTATGAAATCCCAGCTTTTTCAGGCCGGTGATGACCTGTCCGAGCTTGGCGTAGGTAAACTGACTGGAGACAGATGGTGCGACAACCGCATACAGTTTGTAGTCTTTTCCCTGTCTGCTTTTTTTCAGCAGATCGATCACATTCAATATGTAGGATTTATCGGTGATCGCGCCGAACGGACACTGATATACGCATGCTCCGCAGGAAATACATTTGTCGTCATCGATCTGTGCCGCGTTTTCTTCATTGATGGTGATCGCTTTGATCTTGCAGGCAATCTGGCACGGACGTTTGCGGTTGACGATGGCAGAGTAGGGACACACTTTGGCGCACTGCCCACATTCGACACATTTGGTTTTGTCGATATGGGCAGTATGTTTATGATCGAAGGAGATCGCCCCACGTTTACAGGCGTCCTCGCAGCGGTGAGCCAGACAGCCGCGGCAGGAATCTGTTACTTCATAGCCGGCGGCGGGGCATTCGTCGCAGGCTATATCGATCACTTCGATCACATTTTTGCGGTCAGAGCTGCCGCCCATCGCGTTTTTTACACGCTCGGAGAGGATGGCTCTTTCTTTGTACACGCAGCAGCGCATGGTAGGTGTTTTGCCGGGGACGATAATTTTGGGAATGTCGAGCACATTCTCCAGCAGCGTATCGTTCCATGCCTGCCGCGCTACTTCGCGCAGTACCTTATACTTCAGATACTGCACTTTGGTATCGAATTTTCTTAAACCGTTCATATCGTTTCACCTAAAAATAACTGACTTTGATGCGTTTTCCCATTTGCTTCAGGGCTTTGGACAGCTCCTGCACCAAATTCATCTTAATGTTGAAATTGATCGGAAGATCGGGGTTCTGATGCGCCGGATTAACTGCTTTGCCGACGTAAAAGTTGATATCGGTTGCCTCTTCGATCAGCAGGCGGGTGATCAGCGACGCGCCATCCCTTCCATAACCCCAGTCTTCGTAGAACTCATTGTTTGTGATATAGTCGTTTGCGTATTCTACCACCTTATTGACGGTGATCACGCCTTCAGTGACCAGGTCCACGCCGTCCAGCTCCGCGATCGGCGGGATGTCGGTACGTTCAAATGTAAGCTGTGGTTTCAGCGGTTTTCTGAGCCATTTGGCCGCGATGGAAGAAGTGGTGCCGCCGCAGATGATATGCTTGCCTTCCTTTGAGAAAAACAGGCTCATCATGCGGCTGCAGTCGTCCCGGTCGGACGGAGGGCCGAAGAGGATGTTCATCGGTACGCGTTTTCGCACTTTAATGACGCAGGCAGTAGCATCATCACCCGGTTTGCCACCGTAAAGGCGGTTTACCTCTTCGATCAGAAGTGATGACAGCACCTTGGCGGTAAAGCCTCCGGCAGACATACTGAGCATATAGTCCGCAATATCCTCGACCTTCCATCCGAAGTTATAGGCAACACCGATGCCTGCGTGTGGACATCCGTCGCTCATGGCAATGATAATGTCGTTTTCCTCCAAACGGATGGCCGAACGATATATCTTTTTGCCGTCTACGGTGATCTCGTTCTTCGCGTAATCATAGAGTTCACCGTTTCGGATATAGATAATGTGAGGATTGTCGTATTGGATCAGTTCGATCATGCGGGAATTGATAATGTGCATGATGGTGAATGTCGAATACGCCACGCCTCGAACAGAACAGACCGGGAGAGTGGCAGCTATGGTCGAAACACATTCTTCCAGCGGCAGGCCTGCTGCCACCATGGTCGAAATGATCCTGGAGGTGAGTGTGGAAAGAATGCTCGCTTTTACGCCGCTTCCCATGCCGTCGGCCAGGACAATGACCGTAGAATCATTGTCCTGCTCAACAATATCAACGTGATCGCCGCAAAGCTGTTCCCCGTCATGATTGATGCTTTTAAACCCGATTTCCGCGCATAGATCATTCATCCGTAATCGACTCCTTTAGTTTGGAAAGTGCAATCTTTGTTTCTGCCGCAGTTTCTCCCAGAAGAGAAGCGATTTCCTGAACGATCCGCATTTGTTTATCCACCACCTTGTCGGCGACCTCGACGGTCTGACGGCTGATATCTTCTTTTCGCTGCCTTGCGGACTCTTCCTCGGTGACATCCGTCATGATACAGATCAGCATATTGCTTTCTTTGTCGGGAACGATCGTCATTTCTACATATCGATCATATTCGGCCAGGAACGTCCTCTCATTGTAGATTCCGCGGTGGTTCTTCTGCACATTCAAAAACGGAAGCGGATCGAGGATCCTTACGATCTGCGCACCCATAATATCGGAGGGGCTGCGAAGATTCATCATTTTGAGTGCGGAGGAATTGATCTGCTGCACTTCCAGCAGGTCGTTGACGACGATCAGTCCGTTCGGCGTATTTTTTACGATCGTGTCGGAAAAACTTTCTGCTTTATCCTTGAGGTAGGGCAGACACATGGATATCTCAGCCTTGCCCTGATAGATGGCTATGGCTTTTTCGCGGCAGGTATTGTATCCGCAGGAGCCACAGTTCAGTTCCTGTGAAGGTTTGAATTTGCCCATCTGCCGGAGAATCTGCGTGATTTCGGTGTCAGACGGCTTTGCGGACCGTTGGGTGATAAACTCAAACATCTTTTTCATCTCTGCCTCTTCGGGCTGATCCACATCAAAGTCCTGTTTTCCGGTATATCTTGCTACCGCCGCGTAATCGCTGACGGGGTTATGGCGGTGCTTTTCCATTACCGGCCCGCCGATGCAGCTGCCGATGCAGGCACTCATTTCGATAAAGCAGTTGTGTATTCTGCCTTCTTCGATATCCTTTAAAGCTGCGATACAGTTTTCGACACCGTCGATGGCGAGGGAAGTATATTTGTCGGTGTCCCAGGCCATGGTTTTCAGGATACCTCCGGTGGTCGGGAAAAATCGGGCCAGACTTTTATCGGTACGGTCCTGCTGCCTTTCGAGAGTGATATCTTTCTCCTTAAGCCATGCGGTCAGCTCTTCAAAGGTCAATGTCGCATCTACGATGCCTTTATAATGCTCCGCTTCATCCTTTTTAGCCACACAAGGACCGATAAACACGGTCTTTGCGCCGGGATACCGCCTTTTGATGTCTTTACAGTGTGCCTGCATGGGTGAAACCACGTCGGCCAGATAGCGAAGGCATCCGGGGAAATACTTCTGGATCAGCAGGTTTACCGAGTGACAGCAGGAGGAGATGACGATATCCCTGTCTTCCTCATGAAGTATGCGGTCATATTCGCGTTTGACCATAGTTGCCCCCAGCGCGGTTTCTTCCACATCGTAAAAGCCGAGCTTTTTGAGCGCGGTTCGCATGGAGTCAATTCCGGTTTCCGGATAATTGGCGATAAACGAAGGAGCCAGACTGACGATCACCGGATCTTCGCCCTGCAGGAGTACCTGTACTTTTTCGGTTTCATCAACGATCTGCTTGGCATTCTGCGGACATACCACAAAGCAATGTCCGCAGAGGATACATTCGTTTCCGATGATGTGTGCCTGGTTACCGGAAAACCGGATGGATTTCACGGGGCAGTGACGAATGCATTTATAGCAGTTTTTGCAATTTGATCTCTTTAATGTCAGACAATCAGACATTTGGCTGCTCGCTTTCTTTTATAAGTTTGCTTTGATCCGTGTCTCAAAGAAATCCGTAACGGTCTCGGGGGATACGGAGTAGAAAGTATCGTCAACGGTCACACATACACCTTTCTGACATTCTCCCATGCAGAATGTACCGCCAAGTTCGATCTGATCGCCCAGGTTATTCTGCGCGATCAGATACTGCAGCTGCTGTACCACCTGACGAGACCCTTTGATGTGACAGGACGACCCGATGCATACTGTTACTTTCATTTTGTTTTTCCTCCTATTATTCGTAATCTACGACGTTAGCCCACTCCAGCAGGAACTCACGTTCTTTTTCATTGCCCTTCACAGAGCGCGAAGCAGCTACGATCGGCATCCACTTCTGCACATACTGTTTTGCGGTATCACTCTTTTTACAGAACAGGTTAAGGTATTTGGATGCAGTCTCTATATCTCCCCTGAGCCAGAACAGAAGATAAGTGATCGCGGCATCAGCGGAAGCGTTTCCCTGTGTCACATGTGACCAGTCGATGATGTAAGGCGTTCCGTCTTCGGCGATAATGATGTTGGACGGGTCAAAATCACAGTGGCATACTTTGTTGTGTTTCGGCATTCCGTTAAGTCTTGTGTGAAGATCGTAGCGGGTGGTCGCATCAAGCTCCGCCTGACTGATCTTGCGGTTCATCTTATCTTTAAGTTTGTTGAGAAGAGGGCACTTTTTGCTCTGTACTTCCAGCTGCAGATCTACGAACAGTTCCAGATATTCGTCCTTTTTATCCGGATCTTCATCCATTAGCTGCTGAAGTGTTTTCCCTTTGATATAGTCGGAAATGATAGCCCATTTGCCATCGATCTTGGTAACCTCGTGAATTTTGGGTATATTAAGCCCGATCTCCTCGATGCGAGCCTGATTCAAAGCCTCATTCAGCACGTCGGCTTTAGAATATTCATTGTTAAAAACTTTTACGCAAAAGTCTCCGTCACGATATACGGTCTTGGCGGTCCTTACCGCGATTACTCTATCCGGTGTCATCTCTTTTCCTCCCTTACAGATTCTTGTGAATGCCGTTTTTTGCTCTGCGGAACATCTGTTTATAATCGTGTACATCAACCTCGCCTCCGAGCTGTCTTTCATCCGGAGTATCGGCTTCTTCGAACGTCCTGCCGTAATAAGCGTTCAGATACATCTGTTTGATCTCGCTCATCAGCGGGTAGCGGGGATTGGCGCCGGTGCACTGATCGTCAAATGCCTGCTCGGTCATGGCGTCAAGTCTTTCCAGGAAGTTCTGTTCATCCGGCACATATTCCCTGATCGTAGACTTGATCCCGACTCTTTCTTTCAGTCTGTCGATCTTTTCTATCAGATTAGAAAGCTTTTCGGAATCGTTTGCCCCTTCCACGCCGAGATAGTCTGCAACCTCTGCATAGCGGGCAAGTGTGTGCGGATGGTCGTACTGTGGGAAGGTTCCCATCTTTGCGGGCGTTTCGGCTGCATTGAAGCGAAGTACCTCATCGATCATCAGAGCATTGGCCACGCCGTGGGGAAGGTGATGGAACGCGCCAAGCTTATGTGCCATGGAGTGGCATACGCCAAGGAAAGCATTGGCAAAAGCCATGCCGGCCATTGTAGCCGCATTTGCCATTTTTTCTCTGGCCTCCGGATCGTTCATTCCGTTATCATAGGCTCTCGGCAGATATTCGAAGATCATCTTCAAAGCCCGAAGCGCGAGTCCGTCTGTGTAATCTGTTGCCATCATGGATGCATATGCCTCCAGAGCATGGGTGACGGCGTCAATTCCGGATGCTGCGGTCAGGCCTTTAGGAGCGGTCATATGGAAATCTGCGTCGATGATCGCCATGTTCGGCATAAGTTCATAGTCTGCCAAAGGATATTTAACGCCGGTCTTTTCATCGGTAATGACCGCAAAGGGCGTAACCTCAGAACCTGTGCCGGCAGAAGTGGAGATGGCGATAAAGTAGGCTTTTTCACCCATCTTCGGGAAAGTGTAGATCCTTTTACGGATATCGCTGAACCGCATTGCCATATCCATAAAGTTTGCTTCGGGATGTTCATACAGCACCCACATGATCTTTGCGGCATCCATCGCAGAACCGCCGCCGAGTGCGATGATGGTGTCCGGTTCAAAGGTTTTCATCATTCCGGCACCTTTGACTGCGCAGGCGAGGGTGGGATCGGGCTCGACATCCGAAAATACGGTATAAGAGATATTCATTTCGCTCAACTTGTCAGTGAGGGGTTTCGCATATCCGTTTTTATAAAGAAAGCTGTCGGTCACCAGGAATACACGCTTCTTGTGCATTACATTTTTAAGCTCGTCAAGAGCAACGGGCATACAGCCTTTCTTGATATATACTTTTTGGGGCGCTCTGAACCAAAGCATATTTTCTCTCCTTTCGGCAACGGTCTTGATGTTCAGCAGATGCTTAACGCCTACATTTTCACTTACCGAGTTTCCGCCCCATGAGCCGCAGCCGAGGGTGAGTGACGGTGCAAGCTTAAAGTTGTACAGATCGCCGATACCGCCCTGAGAGGAGGGAGTGTTGACCAGTATACGGCAGGTTTTCATGCGTGCGGCAAACTCATCCAGCTTGTCCTTCTGCGTGATCGGATCCAGATAGATAGAAGAAGTGTGACCGTAGCCGCCGTCTGCGATCAGCCTTTCTGCTTTGTCGAAGGCTTCATGAATATCCTTTGCGCGATACATGGCGAGAACAGGGCTCAGCTTTTCATGGGCAAATTCTTCACTCAGATCGACGGATTCCACTTCGCCGATCAGCACTTTGGTACCTTCAGGTATTTTCACACCGGAAAGCTCTGCAATTTTGGCTGCTTTCTGACCGACGATCTTTGCATTTAACGATCCGTTGATGATGATCGTTTTACGTACTTTTTCAAGCTCGTCTTCTTTGAGAAAATAGCAGCCGCGGGTTGCGAATTCCTGCTTTACCGCATCGTAGATGCTGTCAAGAACGATGGTGGACTGTTCCGATGCGCAGATCATACCGTTGTCAAAAGTCTTGGAATGAATGATAGAGTTGACGGCAAGAGTAATATCCGCGCTGTCATCGATGATGGCTGGAGTGTTTCCCGCACCCACACCGAGAGCCGGTTTTCCGCTAGAATAAGCGGCTTTTACCATACCCGGACCGCCCGTGGCAAGAATAATATCTGCCTCACGCATCAGGAGATTGGTCATCTCGAGTGAAGGGACATCGATCCACGATATAATGTCCTCGGGAGCACCGGCGGAAACTGCGGCCTCCAGAACGACCTTAGCGGCAGTGATGGTACTCTTTTTTGCGCGTGGGTGCGGACTGATCACGATGGCATTGCGGGTTTTCAGCGCGATCAGCGTTTTAAAGATAGCAGTGGAAGTGGGGTTCGTGGTGGGGATGACTGCACCGACAACACCGATCGGTTCCGCGATCTTACGGATGCCGTATGCTTTGTCCTCCTCCAGTACACCGCAGGTTTTTACGTTCCGATATTTGTTGTATATATATTCGGAAGCGTAATGATTTTTGATGACTTTGTCCTCAACGACGCCCATTCCGGTTTCTTCAACCGCCATTTGGGCAAGAGGGATTCTCGCCTGATTGGCTGCGGTGGCTGCAGCCAGAAAGATGGCGTCAACCTGTTCCTGCGTGTAGGAAGCATAGATCTTCTGTGCCGCTCTGACTTTAGCAAGCGCAGCTTCAAGCTTCTCCACGCCGTCAACGATCTCGTAGTTCTTGTTTTGCGTTTCCATGGTAATCCTCCTGTGAAATTTGGTCTGCGTGCTTGTTAATATATTAACAAGATGCTTCCGTTTTTGGTATGACCAAATACGTATATGAGCATTATGCATTTTGATATAGCCGGCGCCCGTTCTGCAGATATTCACAGGATGGAAGAAAAACAGCAGCCCGATCCTTGAGAGGGACAGGCTGCTGTTATTCTTCCATATTATATATTGTGCAGGTATTTCCTTTTGGAGCGGCAAAGCTCGGTCACAAATTGCTTATCCAGCTTGCTGAGCTTATAGCTTGTACGATGGATCAACATGTCGCGGTATATTTTCCGGTTTTCGTGACATTCTCTCTGTACCAGGCCGAACGCCGAGATGATATCATCGGGCAGTGGGGATACCCACATAAATGTCTGAGGATTCTGAGAGAGCAGATCAAACTGACCGCCCCGCTCAAATACATAGATGTGCCGTGTACAGTTTACGGCGTGTTCTTCTTTTAATACCGTTGCGGCGGGCAGGGAGGGGACATAAGGATCTGCATGGGATATTTCGATATACTTCTCCAGATCTTTCAAATAAATTTTCTCTTTTTGAGCCAGCGGATGACTCTGATTCATGACCAATACATAACGAAATTCCGCGATCAGCTCATAATGCAGTTCTTTTTCTTCAAGCAATGCTTTAAAGTACTTGTCAAAATATGCCGCATAACGGATAATACCCAAATGATAGTTGTGCTCCAGTATATTCTTTATAGCACGATCGGAGTTGATCTCCTGATAATAGATCTCGGCCGATCTTTCGTCCAGACAGTTGGAGAATCTGGCAAAAGCATCGGCAATATAACTGGCACGGGGAACGGATATGGAAAATGTCTGCCTTGCAGGAAGCTCGGTCTTATACATGTTTTCGAGTTCATCGAGCTGTCCGAGAATATTTTTTGCGTGACCGATAAAATCTTCTCCTTCGGGTGTGAGCATCATTCCTTTTGAAGTGCGGAGAAAGATCGTGATGCCCAGGTCTGCTTCGAGTTCTTTGATCGAACGGCTTAAATTTGGCTGGGCCACAAGCAATGTTTCACTTGCTTTGTTGATCGATCCTGCTTTGGCTACTTCAACCGCATATTTCATGTGAATGATATTCATGATTCTTCCTCCTTACGAGATTGTTAAAAGAATAACATGGATATCAATGGTTTGCAAGTGACTATCCTTCTTGACATGTAAAAATCCTGCGATACAATTCTATGTAGGGTTTGAAATGAGATATCGTTATCTTCCGAGATGATGATAAATAATATTACAGAAAGCGAAGAGCATAAAAATGACATATAATTTGGCAGCAGATAAATCGATCGGGCGGGCGGGACAGGCAGAGCTGTTGGCCCCGGCATGCAACTACGAAGGACTCCGTGCGGTTCTGGGCGCCGGTGCTGATGCCGCATATGCAGGCGGAAAAGTGTTCGGTGCCAGAGCTTATGCAGGTAATTTTGATAATGATGAGCTTTTGCAGGCGATCCGTGAGGTGCACATTCTTGGAAAAAGGTTGTATATCACCGTAAATACGCTGGTGAAGAACAAAGAGCTTTATGGAGAGCTGTATAATTACCTTGGTCCGTTGTATGATGCGGGGCTTGATGCGGTTCTGGTGCAGGATTTTGGGATCCTTTCTTTTTTGCGCGAGAATTTCCCCGATCTGCCGGTTCATGCCAGTACGCAGATGGCGGTCACGGGGCCGGAGGGGATGAAGTTTCTTGAAGGGTGCGGTGTGAGAAGAGTTGTGGCTGCCAGGGAGCTTGGACTTCAGGAAATTCGGAGGATGCATGAGGCTTCGAGTGTTGAGGTCGAGACGTTTATTCATGGAGCGCTCTGTTATTCTTATTCGGGCAGATGTCTGATGAGCAGCCTGATCGGCGGGCGGAGCGGTAACAGGGGCAGATGTGCGCAGCCCTGCAGGCTTCCTTATGAAGTGATTTCTCCTGAGGGAGAGCAGAGCAGGGGCGGCAAGCGCAACGCGGCCAAAGGTGAGATGACGCCGCTCAGCCTCAAAGATTTGAATACCATAACCATTTTGCCGGATATCGTGGCTGCAGGTGCCGCTTCGCTCAAGATCGAAGGCAGAATGAAGCAGAAAGAGTATGCGGCGGGAGTGACGGCAATTTATCGGAAGTATCTGGATATCATCGAAAAGCCGGGTTTTTCCCGCGAACAGTATCAGGTGGAAGAGTATGATCTGCGGCAGCTGAACGAACTGTTCAGCCGCGGGGGCTCCTGTACCGGATATTATAATGATTACCATGGCAGGTTCATGGTGGATTTTTATGGGAGCGCGAAGACCGGAGACGCGGATACAGAGATTCGTTCTCCGAAGGCGTGTTTAGACGGTAGGATTTGCATTAAGGCAGGGAAACCCATGACTTTGGAGATCTCTGCCGGGGAAGTATGCGTGTCTGTTGAGGGAAATGTGCCCGAGATTTCGAAAGGCAGGCCGGCGGATGAGGCCGGAATACGTAAGCAACTGGACCGTCTGGGCAATACGCTGTTTTATTGGAAGGACCTTGCAATTGAGCTTGATGAGGGGCTTTTTGTGCCTGCCGCGCAGATGAATGAGCTCAGGAGAAGAGCTATTGCGGAGCTGGAGGAGGCGATCGATTCTTCTTATCGTCGTGTACGTGCCGCGTGGGAGGAAAGCAGCGCACAGGCAGGAGAAAGAGGAGGTTCAGAAAAGAAAGAACTCTTTTCGGACAGCAAAGAACGGTTCTCCCTGTTTGTCTCTGTTGAGGACGAGGAGACTGCGCTGCGGCTTATAAGAGAAGACGATCTTTGTGGAATCTACGTTCCCTTACGTTTTTGTGAGCGGGTTCTGGATGAGAGAGAGCTTATGATGAAGCATGCAGGGCAGAATGTTCCCGATGTCTATGTTTCTCTCCCGATGATTTCGCGCAGCTGTCCGGAGGATATCATAAGTGTCCTGAAGGGCTTTCTTGAGAGGGGGGCAAAGGGCTTCCTGGTCAAGGATTCCGAGATGCTTTTTGCTATGGTCAACGCAGGACTTGCGGAGTATGTGACCGCAGATACTTCTCTGTACTCCTGGAATGATGAGGCGGTTAAATTCCTTTCGGAGCTCGGGGTGAGCCGAAACACGGTGCCGATCGAGCTGAATGAGGGGGAGATTCGTCATCGTGACAACCGGAACACAGAGATGATCGTTTACGGTTATCTGCCAATGATGGTTTCGGCGCAGTGTGTGCGGGCAAACTGTTTTGGATGTACGGGGAAGCATGAGGCGCTCAGACTCAAAGACCGTTACGGTAATTATTTCACGGCAAAGTGCGAGTGCACTCCATGGAAAGGGCTCGATACAGAAAAGAACACCGCATGTTATAATATAATCTATAACAGCCTTCCTTTTGGACTGCCTGATGCGCGTGAAAAACTGATGAAATGCGGAATCGATTCTGTGCGGCTTTCTTTTACAATTGAAAGTCCGGATGATGCGATCGCTGTTTTCAGACAGTACCGTGATATTTATGTTTACGGCGCCGAGTCAAAAAGGAAAGAGGACGTTAAGCTCACCAAAGGGCACTTTAAGCGCGGTGTGCAGTAATGCGTTTTCAGTGCAGCAACATCTTGTTACTGTTCGGGACTGATGCTGCGAGCGGTATCAATATCTTAAGAGGGGCACGTTATTTATGACCAATGTTATCGTTGAACTATCAAAATATCTCATCCTGACGCTGATGGTGATCTACACCTTTTACTGCTTTTATCTGGTCATGCGTCAGAATGATGATGATCGTGCGCAGTCGCTCATGAAGCAGATCCTGCTGATCTTTCTGATGGATTCCGTGGCGTTCATGGTTTTGTATCTAAAGACACGGGATATTCGAATTTTGATCTTTTATGCAGGCATGATGGTATTTTTTGCGGCCATACAGGTTATGTACCGGCTTCTGTATCCAAATGCTTCGATGCTGCTCATCAACAATATGTGTATGCTGCTTAGCATCGGATTCATCATGCTTTGCCGACTGGATCTCGACTCTGCCTATAAGCAGCTCATGATTGCGATGGGCGGGAGCGCTGTGAGTCTGATCATTCCGGTCCTGATCAAGAAGATGCGTTTTCTGCGAAGACTCACCTGGGTATATGCGGGTCTGGGCGTTGTGCTTCTGGGCGCTGTGCTCGTGCTTGCGCAGACCAGCTACGGTGCAAAGCTTTCCCTCATGGGCATACAGCCGTCCGAGGTGATCAAGATCACGTTTGTCTTCTTCATGGCGGCGCTGCTCAGCAGGTCGGCTTCCTTTAACAAGGTCGTGCAGGCTACGCTTATCGCTGCACTGCATGTGGGTATACTGGTGTTTTCGCGCGATCTGGGAAGCGCGCTCATCTTTTTTATCACTTACATGGTGATGATCTATGTGGCGACCAAGAAGATACGTTACATCGGACTGGGCCTGATGGGCGGTGCCGGCGCTTCGATTGTGGCTTATAAGCTGTTCGGCCACGTGCGTCAAAGAGTCAGCGCCTGGAGAGATCCTCTTGCGGTATACGAGAATGAAGGCTATCAGATCGTGCAATCGCTTTTTGCGATCGGTACGGGCGGATGGTTCGGAATGGGGCTTTGTCAGGGTTCCCCGGAGAAGATCCCTGTGGTCAAAAACGACTTTATCTTCAGCGCGATCTGCGAAGAGCTGGGCGGAATCTTCGGCATCTGCCTTATTCTGGTGTGCATGAGCTTTTTCATGATGATCGTGAATATATCCCTGAAGATCAAGAATCCTTTCTACAAGCTGATCGCTCTGGGACTGGGTACGGAATATGCCGTTCAGGTCTTCCTGACGATCGGAGGCGTTACCAAGTTTATCCCGCTGACAGGAGTCACACTGCCGCTTGTCAGCTACGGCGGTACATCGCTGATGAGCACGCTCATCGTGCTTGCGATCATTCAGGGACTCTATATACTGCGTGAGGAAGAAGATGAAGAGATTGAGAGATTACGAAGAGAGGCCGCAAGGCGTTCCCGAGATAGAAGAGCAGGATACTAGACGCAAAAAGCCGCAGAGGAGACATTCCCGAAACAGAGAGTACGCCATCGTTTCATGGATGTTTGTACTGATGTTCGCCGGGCTTATCGCGTATGTCATCTATTTCAACACGTTTGAGAGCGAGAACTTTATCAACAGTCCGTACAACACCCGCCAGGACACTTTCTCGGACCGTGTTATCCGCGGAAGGATCATATCGTCGGATGGTGAGGTACTGGCACGGACGGATGTCTATGACGACGGGACCGAGCAGCGGACATACCCGTACTCCAATTATTTTGCGCATGCGGTAGGGTTTGATTCCAACGGAAAGAGCGGGCTTGAGTCGGAGGCCAATTTTCAGCTGCTGACCTCGCATCAGTTCTTTCTGGATCAGATGAAGAACGAACTGTTCGGGAACAAGAACATGGGCGATGATGTGGTGACCAGCCTCTCCGCAAGCCTGCAGATGGCGGCTTACAATGCCCTGGGAGACCGAAGGGGCGGGATCATCGCGATGGAGCCTTCTACGGGCAGGATCCTTGCCATGGTGAGCAAGCCCGATTTTGATCCGAACACGATCGCTTATAATTGGAACTACCTGATCGCCGACGAGAACGACAGTTCGCTTCTCAACAGGGCAACAAACGGAGCGTATCCTCCGGGATCCACATTTAAACTCGTCACTGCGCTGGATTATTACCGGAAACATGGCACGTTGGAAGGTTATTCCTACAACTGTGAGGGTACCATCACCATGCAGGATCATACGATTCACTGCTATGCCAACTCGGTGCATGGGCAGGAGAACCTGTATTCGGCGTTTGCCAATTCCTGCAACTGTGCTTTTGCGGACATCGGTGTGGCGCTGGGCGGAGAGAGCCTGAATGCCACCGCCGAGGATCTCCTGTTCAACAAAAAGATGCCTTTTACTACATATAAATCAAGTACATTCAGCCTGAATGCCTCTTCGCCTGTCCCGCTGGTCATGCAGACCGCGATCGGGCAGGGCAACACGCTGGTTTCCCCCGCGCACATGGCCCTCATAACCTGCGCCGTGGCCAACGGAGGAACCATCATGAAGCCGACGCTCATTGACAAGGTCGTCAGTGCGGACGGACAGACCGTGTCCGAGACAAAACCCCAGACAGCCGGACGGATGATGAGCGGCAATGAGGCCGAAATGCTGCAGGGGCTTATGAAAGCGGTGGTCGATTACGGTACCGCTTCGGCGCTTTCGGGCCGTTCCTACACCGCAGCCGGCAAGACAGGCTCCGCCGAGTTTGACGAGAATGGGTCCAGTCATTCCTGGTTTATCGGGTATTCCAATGTGGACGATCCCGATCTGGTGGTTGCTATCATTGTAGAAAACGGCGGTACCGGATCGGAATCGGCGGTGCCTATCGCGGCGCAGATGTTTGATACTTATTATTCACAGTATTGGTGAAACGACAGAGAACCGTCCCCTGTCTTTCCCGGGGTGTGAATGCTCACAATACCCCATATTAACGGTTGCTAACTGCCCCGAAA
>CAMNGN010000030.1 GCA_946538475.1 uncultured Blautia sp. | reverse complement strand
CATCTGGGAAACCGCCGTATCCGTGCGGTGGGCGAACTGCTCCAGAATCAGTACCGCATCGGCCTCTCCCGTCTGGAGAGAGTAGTCCGTGAACGTATGACCACTCAGGACACAGAGAATATCTCTCCGCAGTCCCTGATCAATATCAAACCGGTGACGGCAGCCGTCAAAGAATTCTTCGGTTCTTCACAGCTGTCACAGTTCATGGATCAGAACAACCCGCTCGGCGAGCTGACGCACAAAAGACGTCTGTCCGCACTGGGCCCCGGCGGTCTTTCCCGTGACCGTGCAGGATTCGAGGTCCGTGACGTTCACTATTCGCACTACGGCAGAATGTGCCCCATCGAGACCCCTGAAGGTCCCAACATCGGACTGATCAACTCCCTCGCATCCTACGCGAGGATCAATCAGTACGGCTTTGTGGAGGCACCCTACCGCAAGATCGACAAAACCGATCCGGCCAACCCGCGTGTAACCGACGAAGTCGTATACATGACGGCGGATGAAGAAGATAACTACCACGTGGCACAGGCAAACGAGGCGCTGGACGAAGAAGGACACTTCGTACGTAAGAGCGTTTCGGGTCGATTCCGCGAAGAGACACAGGAATACGACCGCAACATGTTCGATTACATGGATGTATCCCCGAAGATGGTGTTCTCCGTCGCTACGGCCCTCATCCCGTTCCTGCAGAACGATGACGCGAACCGTGCGCTGATGGGCTCCAACATGCAGCGTCAGGCAGTTCCGCTTCTGACCACAGAAGCACCTGTCGTCGGCACAGGTATGGAGACAAAAACCGCGGTCGACTCCGGTGTCTGCGTCGTGGCAAAACGTGCAGGCGTTGTCGAGCGCTCCACTTCGACGGATATCACGATCCGTGCTGAGGACGGCACAAGGGATGAATATCATCTGACCAAGTTCCTCCGCAGCAACCAGAGCAACTGCTACAACCAGAAACCGATCGTCTTCCAGGGCGAATACGTCGAAGCGGGCGAAGTTATCGCGGACGGCCCGTCCACCGCAAACGGCGAACTTGCACTCGGCAAGAACCCGCTGATCGGCTTTATGACCTGGGAAGGCTACAACTATGAGGACGCTGTCCTTCTTTCCGAACGCCTTGTCATGCACGATGTCTACACATCGGTGCACATCGAGGAGTACGAAGCGGAATCCCGTGACACCAAGCTCGGACCGGAAGAGATCACCCGCGACGTTCCCGGTGTCGGCGACGACGCACTGAAAGATCTGGACGAACGCGGCATCATCCGCATCGGCGCAGAAGTCCGCGCAGGTGACATCCTGGTCGGCAAGGTCACACCTAAGGGCGAGACCGAGCTTACCGCAGAGGAACGTCTGCTCCGCGCGATCTTCGGTGAAAAAGCACGTGAAGTGCGTGACACCTCTCTCAAGGTGCCGCACGGTGAATACGGAATCGTCGTGGACGCAAAAGTGTTCACAAAAGAAAATGACGGCGACGCGCTTCCGGCAGGTGTCAACCAGTCGGTGCGTATCTACATCGCACAGAAGAGAAAGATCTCCGTCGGCGACAAGATGGCAGGCCGTCATGGTAACAAGGGTGTTGTTTCCCGCGTACTTCCTGTCGAAGATATGCCCTTCCTTCCGAACGGGCGTCCGCTGGACATCGTTCTGAACCCCCTGGGCGTTCCGTCACGTATGAACATCGGACAGGTGCTGGAGATCCATCTGAGCCTTGCGGCAAGAGCCCTCGGATTCAATGTCTCGACCCCCGTTTTTGCAGGCGCCAACGAGCAGGATATCCAGGATACCCTTGAACTTGCCAACGATTATGTCAATACGGAAGACTTCGAAGAATTCCGTGAAAAATATAAAGATACCCTTGCAGAAGATGTGATGCAGTACCTTGACGAACACAAGGATCACAGAGCCCTGTGGAAAGGCGTCCCGATCTCCAGGGACGGCAAGGTTCGTCTGAGAGACGGCCGTACCGGCGAGTATTTTGACAGCCCGGTCACCATCGGACACATGCATTACCTCAAACTGCACCATCTGGTAGACGACAAGATCCACGCGCGTTCGACAGGACCATACTCCCTCGTCACGCAGCAGCCTCTGGGCGGTAAAGCACAGTTCGGCGGTCAGCGTTTCGGTGAGATGGAGGTTTGGGCCCTCGAAGCATACGGCGCATCCTACACGCTGCAGGAGATCCTGACTGTCAAGTCGGACGATGTCGTCGGCCGTGTCAAGACGTACGAAGCGATCATCAAGGGCGACAACATTCCGGAGCCCGGTATTCCGGAATCCTTCAAGGTTCTTCTCAAAGAGCTCCAGTCGCTCGGCCTCGATGTCAGAGTGCTCAAGGATGATCAGACCGAAGTCGAGATCATGGAGACTGTGGATTACGGTGACACCGACATTCGTTCCGTGATCGAGGGAGAATCAAGACGTCAGGACAGAGAGGATGAATCTTTCGGCCGCCACGGATACACCATGCAGGAATTTGAAGGTGAAGAACTGGTGGATAAGGCTGAGGATAACGACCCGGACTACGACGGAGACGATATCGATGAATTCCGGGAATCCTTTGACGACAATGAGTAAAAGTATCCGATAGACTTCAGGGTTACTTATAGTCGGTTTATTCGGACGGACTGCCGACGGGAAGCGCGGTGTTCCGTCCGGGTGAATAACGGAGAAAGGGGAAAATTACATGGCAGAAGCAACCAATACGCAGGAGAGCTATCAGCCGATGACATTTGATGCCATCAAAATTGGGCTTGCGTCCCCTGAGAGAATCAGAGAATGGTCGAGAGGCGAGGTTTTAAAACCGGAGACGATCAACTACCGTACTCTGAAGCCCGAGAAAGAAGGACTTTTCTGCGAAAAGATCTTCGGACCGAGCAAAGACTGGGAGTGCCATTGCGGTAAATATAAAAAGATTCGCTATAAAGGCGTCGTGTGCGACCGCTGCGGCGTCGAAGTCACCAAATCCTCTGTGCGCCGTGAGCGTATGGGCCACATCGAACTGGCCGCTCCGGTATCACACATCTGGTATTTCAAGGGTATCCCGTCCCGAATGGGACTTATCCTCGATATATCTCCGAGAACTCTGGAAAAAGTTCTCTACTTTGCAAGCTACATCGTACTGGATCCGGGAACATCCAATCTGCAGTACAAACAGGTACTGACCGAGAAGGAATACCAGGATGCCAGAGAAGCTTTCGGCGACGGCTTCAGGGCAGAGATGGGCGCGGAGTCCATCAAAGAGCTGCTTGAAGCGATCGACCTGGATAAAGATGCCGAGGAACTCAAGAAGGAACTTCAGGACGCCGGCGGCCAGAAGAGAGCACGTATCATCAAGCGTCTCGAAGTGGTAGAATCCTTCAGAGAATCCGGCAACCGTCCCGAGTGGATGATCATGACCGTGATCCCGGTGATCCCGCCGGATCTTCGTCCGATGGTACAGCTGGACGGCGGACGTTTTGCCACATCCGACCTGAACGATCTGTACCGCCGTATCATCAACAGAAACAACCGTCTGAAAAGACTGCTGGAGCTGGGAGCTCCGGATATCATCGTCCGCAACGAGAAGAGAATGCTGCAGGAAGCGGTAGACGCCCTGATCGACAACGGCCGCCGCGGCCGTCCGGTCACCGGTCCCGGAAACCGTCCTCTCAAATCTCTCTCGGATATGCTCAAAGGTAAATCGGGCCGTTTCCGTCAGAACCTTCTGGGAAAACGTGTCGACTATTCCGGCCGTTCGGTTATCGTCGTCGGCCCGGAACTGAAGATCTACCAGTGCGGTCTGCCGAAGGAAATGGCCATCGAGCTGTTCAAACCGTTCGTGATGAAAGAACTGGTTGCCAATGGAACATCGCACAATATCAAGAGCGCCAAAAAGATGGTCGAGAAGCTCGACCCGCAGGTGTGGGACGTGCTTGAGGATGTCATCAAAGAACATCCCGTTATGCTGAACCGTGCACCTACCCTTCATCGTCTGGGTATTCAGGCTTTCGAGCCGATCCTGGTCGAAGGTAAGGCGATCAAGCTTCATCCGCTTGTATGTACCGCGTTCAACGCCGACTTTGACGGTGACCAGATGGCTGTGCACCTTCCGCTTTCCGTGGAAGCACAGGCAGAGTGCCGTTTCCTGCTCCTGTCCCCGAACAACCTGCTTAAACCGTCGGACGGAGGTCCCGTGGCTGTTCCTTCACAGGATATGGTTCTTGGTATTTATTATCTGACACAGGAAAGACCGGGAAGCCTTGGCGAAGGAAAATTCTTCCGCAGCGTCAACGAGGCTATCCTGGCATATGAGAATAAAGCGATCACGCTTCAGTCCCGTATCAAAGTACGCTGTGAAAAGGTGATGCCCGACGGCACGGTTATGCAGAAGATCGTTGAATCTACACTTGGCAGATTCCTGTTCAACGAGATACTTCCGCAGGATCTGGGCTTTGTCGACAGAAGCGTCGAGGGCAATGAGCTGCTGCTGGAAGTCGACTTCCTGGTCAAGAAAAAACAGCTGAAGCAGATCCTTGAAAAAGTCATCAATACACACGGTGCTACCCGTACCGCCGAGGTGCTCGATTCGATCAAGGCCATGGGTTATAAATATTCGACCCGCGCGGCCATGACCGTTTCGATTTCCGATATGACCGTCCCGCCGCAGAAGCCCGAGATGATCAAACAAGCTCAGGACAGAGTGGACCGGATTACCAAAAACTACAAACGAGGCCTGATCACAGAAGAAGAGCGTTACAAAGAGGTTGTCGAGACCTGGAAGATTACCGACCAGGATCTGACTAAAGCTCTGCTTGACGGTCTGGACAGATACAACAACATTTACATGATGGCAGACTCGGGTGCCCGTGGTTCGGACAAGCAGATCAAACAGCTTGCCGGCATGCGAGGCCTGATGGCAGATACAACAGGTCACACTATCGAACTTCCCATCAAGTCAAACTTCCGTGAAGGTCTGGACGTTCTGGAATACTTCATGTCAGCACACGGAGCACGAAAAGGTATGTCCGATACCGCTCTTCGTACCGCCGACTCAGGTTACCTTACCAGACGTCTGGTAGATGTTTCTCAGGAGCAGATCATCCGCGAGACAGACTGCTGCGAGAACCGTTCCGAGATCTCGGGTATGTACGTCAGCACCTTCAGCGACGGAAAAGAGATCATCGAGAGCCTCCAGGAGCGTATCACCGGAAGATATTCCTGCGAGACGATCAGCGATAAGGACGGCAATGTCATTGTTAAACGCAATCACATGATCACACCCGCACGTGCGGCTCGCATCATGAAAGAGGGCGTTTCGGAAGACGGCGGCCCGATCGAAAAAGTGAAGATCCGTACGATCCTGACCTGTAAGTGTAAGGTCGGTATCTGCGCGAAATGCTACGGCGCAAACATGGCTACCGGCGAAGCAGTACAGGTAGGCGAGTCCGTAGGTATCATCGCGGCTCAGTCCATCGGCGAGCCGGGTACACAGCTGACCATGCGTACATTCCACAGCGGCGGTGTTGCCGGCGGTGATATCACACAGGGTCTTCCCCGTGTCGAGGAGCTTTTCGAGGCGCGTAAGCCGAAAGGTCTTGCGATCATCACCGAGATCAAAGGTTATGCGACTCTCAATGATACCAAGAAGAAGCGTGAAGTGATAGTTACCGATCCGGAAAGCGGAGATTCCAAGACTTATCTGATCCCGTACAGTTCGAGGATTAAGGATGTCGACGGAAAACTGCTCGAAGCCGGCGATGAGATCACCGAAGGTTCCGTCAACCCGCATGACATCCTGCGCATCAAAGGCGTCCGTGCCGTGCAGGATTACATGCTCCGCGAGGTGCAGAGAGTTTACAGACTCCAGGGTGTTGAGATCAACGATAAGCATATCGAGGTTATCGTGCGTCGTATGCTGAAGAAGATCCTCATCGAGGATAACGGAGATTCCGATTTCCTTCCCGGCACACATGTCGATGTTCTCGAATTCGAAGATATCAACGAGAAGCTGGTCGAGGAGGGCAAGAAGCCTGCGGTAGGCAAACAGGTACTGCTCGGTATTACCAAGGCTTCCCTTGCTACCGATTCGTTCCTGTCCGCTGCGTCCTTCCAGGAGACCACCAAGGTCCTTACCGAAGCGGCCATCAAGGGCAAGGTCGATCATCTGATCGGTCTGAAAGAAAACGTCATCATCGGTAAGCTGATCCCGGCAGGAACCGGTCTGAAACGCTACAGCCGTATCAAACTGGATACCGGAGAACCGGAAGAAGAGCTGATCGAGGAAACCAAAGATGTGAAGGAAGAGATTCCCGACAAGCCGGAAGATATGGATTCGATCGAGTTCGGCGATGACATCTTTGAGGATGATTTTCCTGAAGACGAAGAGCAGGATGAGGAGACAAATCCTGAAGAATAAACTATAGATTGATAAGACGGATCGGTCCGATCGCGTCTGAGAGGTACAAAAGAGCTGCATTGCCGGGAAATATACCGGCAAATGCAGCTTTTGTCATCAGTAATATCATAAAGATTGTCTGTTCACAACCTGTTCACACCGAATACTACAAAAATACACTTTCGCAATGTTATAATATCTAATAATGACCGGAGGAAAGGAGGTATGACCATGGATCTGAATATGCCTGTTTCACCCTGGCCCGAATGGGAGATCGTTTCGAAGATCGGAGAAGGTTCCTACGGAAGCGTGTATAAAGCGTCTCGTTCAGAACAGGGAAATACCTTTTATTCCGCGATCAAAGTGATCAGTGTCCCGGGCAGCAGGGAAGAACTCAACACCGTACTGCAAGAAGCGGGGGACGAAAATTCCGCCCGGCAGTATTTTGAAAATCTGATGAAAGACTGTATCCGGGAGATCAGCACTATGGAATACTTCCGGGGAAACTCGTATATTGTATCGGTGGAGGACTATAAGGTCACCGAATATCTGGACGAGATCGGCTGGGACATCTTTATCAGGATGGAATACCTGACGAGCTTCTTCGATCATTTTGAAGAACGCGAATGCACGGAAGAGGCAGTGCTGAAACTGGGTACGGATATCTGCAAGGCACTTGGATATCTGGAGAAAATGCAGATAATTCACCGGGATGTCAAGCCCGAGAATATTTTTGTCTCTCCTTTCGGCGACTATAAGCTAGGTGATTTCGGCATCGCAAGAGAGTCCATGCGCACACTGGGGACGTTTTCGCAGAAGGGCACCTACACATACATGGCCCCCGAAGTGTATCATGGCGGCCGGTACGATTCCCGCGCCGACATCTATTCACTGGGGATCGTTCTGTACAGGATGCTTAACATGAACAGAGTTCCCTTCGTGAGTTCCGATAAGCAGCTGATCACACATTACGACAAGGAGAAAGCCCTGGAGAGAAGAATGCAGGGCGAAGTGCTTCCGCCGCCCGCCGCGGGGACAAAAGAGATGGTCTCGATCGTCCTGAAAGCGTGCGCGTTTGATCCCGAAGACAGGTATCAAAGTGCAGAAGAGATGCTGCACGATCTGGAACTGCTTTCGGCAGGAAGAAAGGCAACTGATTTTTACAGCTGGGAAGAGAAAAAACCGGAGGCTGCCGGCGCGGAGGATCATCAGGAGACGGTTCCTGCCGGGCAGACAGCAGCTGCGGCGGTGCCGGATGGGACAGAGTCAAAGCGCGGTTTTCGCCGGGCCGTTCCCTGGGTCATTGCCGTGATCGCGGTAGCTGTCATTGTGAGCGTCGCAGTCGGTACCTTTATCCGCAGGACTCTGGTGAATACGGTGAGGGAGCAGACCGCGCAGATGCTGGTGTCGCTTCAATCCCGGAGCGATGTCCCCGAAGAAGATACAGGTAAGGACTTTGCTTCTTCGATCGAGCTGATCAGTGACAGAGCAGCCGAGATCGCAACCGAGCTTCCGGCGGATACCGTAGAAGGAAGCAGCGGAAAGGTCCTCAAGTATTACAATGATGAAGGTGAGCTTCGCAAGGTGCTCGTGTATCCGGATGAATCTGCCGAACATCTTTATGAAGAATATTATTACTGGAACGGCAGTCTGTTCTTCGCTTATATCTGGGACAGCGCAGGTGAAGAAATGTATTACTACCGTGACGGTATTCTGATCAGGTATATCGACAGGAACGGAGAAGTGCACGATGATGTGAGAGATAATGAGGAATATGTGGAACGTGGTGACAGATACTGGTACAATTCGATCCTCAGGAGGGAGTCCTGAGAACTGCGACAAACAGGCGAAAGAAGGTGGCTTATGATATATGACATCGAATATGCGTATACTTCTAATGTCGGACTGGTCCGCGGAAATCAGGAAGATAATTTCTGGTGCGACGGAAGCTTTATGCCGCAGGTGAACAGCGGAACTCCCGGAGTGTATTCGGGAACAATGAAAGCAGAGGATGTTCCGGCTTTCGCGGTCTTTGACGGAATGGGCGGCGAGAGCTTTGGCGAAGCGGCATCCTGGCTGGCAGCGGAAGGATTTGACGAGTACTACAAGGAAAATAAGAAAAGATTCAGGCAGGAGCCGAGGACTTATACGGAAGAAGTCAGCAAATATATGAACCGGAAGGTGTGCAGCTTTGCGGAGGAGAATCACATCCGGTCCATGGGCAGCACCGCGGTGATGATCCTGTTTGCGGACGACTGGTATGCGGCTTCCAATCTGGGCGACAGCCGGATATATACGTTAAAAGATAAGAAGCTTTTGCAGATCTCTACCGACCATGTGTTCAGGGGCGGCGGCTACCGCAAACCTCCGCTGGTCCAGTACCTGGGCCTGGAAGAGTCGGAAGGTGATCTGGAACCATCCTATGTGAAAGAAAAAATAACCCCCGGGATGAGGATCCTTCTGTGTTCTGACGGGGTCACCGATATGATCGAAGAGGATGAGCTGGAAAAGCTTATGTCATTGGAAGAAAGTGTGGAGAAGACAGCGGAACGGATCCTGAATACGGCCCTGGAGCATGGCGGGCGGGACAATACCACGCTGATCCTGCTGGAGGCATCCGGGGAACAGAAGAAACAGGGATTCGGCGGCTTTCTCCGCAATCTGTTTGGCAGGAGGAATGCAGAGTGAACAATAGAATGCAGGATCTGGATTTTGAGCAGAATGTTGCGTTCGATTCCGTACAGGATTATGAATTTACGCGTAAGGCTGCCCGCAGATTCCGTCAGGTCGTCAGCCTGGACACGTTCGAGGACGAGGACGCAGATGTGATTTTTCACTATCTGTACAAGGAGATGGAACTCGTTTCCTTCGGCGATCATCTGAAACGCTATATTTATGAGCGCGCCGGACTGACCGAACCCTTCCAGGAAGTGCCGCAGGAGGTCTATCGCGAGATCGTGACAGACTCATTCCGCGAGACGTTTACGCCAAAATCCATGACGCCGACATCGGCAAAGCTGTCGTCGCTTGCCAATAACTGGCTGACCCAGGCTTCGGTCAAGCGCGACACGGTCTTTTTGCTGGGTTTCGGACTCAGAATGAGCGCGGAGGACGTCTCGGACTTTCTGATCAGGGTGCTTAAAGAACAGGATTTTGACCTGAACAATCCCGATGAGGTGATATATTATTACTGCCTTTCTCACAAGCTCGGATATCCGAAGGCGGAGGAGCTGAGAAAAGCATATGCAGAGCTTCCGCCCGCGGAAAAGACGGACAGACCTTATACCGGTGAGCCTGCGCTGAATACGGAGGAGCAGCTGTTCGAATATCTTTCCGGGCTGAAGGCGGGGTTTGTCGATCCGCTTTCGGAGAAGAGCAGAGCTTTTCGCGAATTTATGCTGCTGTATGAAAAGGCACGCGAGATCGTGGCCGGTATGTACATGAAGGATGAGGAAGAAAAAAAGAGCGGCTTTGTCTGGAAGGCCGAGGATATCACTCCTTCTGACATGGAAAAAGTGATCTGCAGCGGTATTCCGATCAACAGCATGGGAAACCTGAAAAAAATGTCCGCCTCGATCCTTTCAAAGCATTTCAGCCAGAAAAGATTCAGCAGACAGCGGATCACCAACATCCTGAATCATAAATTCCCTGTGGAGCGTTTCGATCTTATCACCCTCGAGTTTTTCGTGATCTCGCAGGAGATGGAGGACGACGATCCGTTTATCCGGTACAAGGAGTTTTTGAACAGGATACAGAAAATTTTGAAAGATTGCGGGATGGGGGAGATCTATATTGTTAATCCCTATGAGTGCTTTATACTGATGTGTCTCCTGACGGATTGCCCGATGGCGGTGTTTTCGGAGATATGGGAGATGTCGTATGAGGAGAGGGAGGCGTGAAACGAAGTGGAACAGGGGGACGGTCCCTCGTTCCAAGGGTGAAAGTGTTAAGATTGCTGTCAGCTTTCGACCCTTGGAACGAGGAACCGTCCCCCTGTTCCACCCGGAACGAGGAACCGTCCCTCTGTTTCACTCGTTAAAATAATTATAGATCCCCAGAGAACTCGACGAGATCGTCCCCTGCGCCTGTCCGGCAGCGGAAAGGTTCTCGGACATAAAGACGATGACACAGTCGGTCTTGCCGGTATCGTAGATAATGCCGGCATCGTTCTCGACGTCGCCGAGCTCGCCGGTCTTGTTGGCCACCATGACGCCTGCGGGCATCTGTGCGGGAATCTTGTTGCGGCGTGTCTGCTGTTTGAGAAGATTGAACATGGAATCGCAGTGCGCCAGAGTTGAATCTGTCTTTGTGCCTGCACACACTTCATAGATTTCCCTGAGGAAATGTCCGCAGTCTTCTACAGTCGTAAAGTTGTCGCCGTGGTCCTTGGGAGCGAGAAGCAGTCTGCCCATGCTGGTTCCGTTGTAGCCGTGTTCCAGACAGAAGGAATTGACCGCCGCCATGCCGGCTCCGCTGTCGCCGCCGCCAAGATAATTGACGAGCTGGTTGGCAGCTTCGTTGTCGCTGACCGTGATCATCGGCTGAAGGAGACCGTCGAGAGATGCGGCTCCGTATGTTGCGGCAAGAGTATCATACTTCTCGTACACAGCGCCCATGATGAACAGTTTGATGAGGCTGGCCGCCTGCATCGGCTGTCCGGGGCTGAAGAAGCCTTCCGTACCCTGCGAAAGGTCGCACACGTAGCATCCCCAGCTGCCGTTACCCTGCGGAATGCCGTTCTGAATCTGCGTCATCAGTTCCTCCAGAGAGGAATCCTGAACTTTGTTGAAGGCGGAATCGGTGGAACCCGAGGGCGGTGACAGTGTTCCCTGCGACTCCATAGTCTCCTCTTCGGGTGCCGGTTCCGGGCCGGCAGCAGCGTCGGCTTCTTCGGCAGCAGCGTCGGCGGATGATCCGAAGACGGAAGAGGTCAGGAAAGTAACGTTGTTATTGAGGATTTCTACCGTAGAAGAAAGGGCCGTCGTATTCTGATGAATCTCGGCCACGGTTTTCTGCATTTCTTTTACCTCGCCTTTAAGATCCGACACTTTCTGTGCTGTGATGAAGGTCAGTGCGCCGAGCGCCACGACACACACAGCCAGAAGCAGTGTGACGAGACCCATAAAACGAGATGGTCTTCTGTTGCGTTGCATATATCAGGTCCTCCCCTTGATTTTTATTTCTTCCTATTATAAATAACCTTCAGAAAAATTGCAATAAGAAGTGCTTGACACGATAATATGAACACGATATAATGAGCAAGCGTGCGAGCCATAAAGGCTTTTTTTGGTGCGCATAAAACAACTTGTATAATAGCAGCCGCAAGAAACCTGTTATGGAGTATTCAACCGGGAGGTGAAAAGGAATGCCAACATTTAACCAGTTAGTAAAGCAGGGACGTCAGACAGCTGTAAAGAAATCCACAGCACCGGCTCTGCAGAGAACCTTCAACTCTTTGAGGAAAAAAGCAGTTGCGCAGTCCGCACCCCAGAAACGTGGAGTGTGTACAGCTGTAAAGACCGCTACACCTAAGAAACCTAACTCGGCTCTTAGAAAGATCGCCAGAGTTCGTCTCTCCAACGGAATCGAAGTTACAAGCTACATTCCGGGAGAAGGCCACAACCTTCAGGAGCACAGCGTTGTCCTGATCCGTGGCGGCAGGGTTAAAGACCTGCCCGGTACCAGATATCATATTATCAGAGGTACCCTTGATACCGCAGGTGTTGCCAACAGAAGACAGGCCCGTTCCAAATACGGCGCTAAGAGACCGAAAGTCAAAAAGTAATGTATCTGTAAAGGTACAAAGTAAAGCTTAGGTAATTCGTATATCACAGATTCACCCCGATGTTTATTTGTACGGTATACTCCATATTCCCCGGCGGCTGCGGGTAAATAGAGGACTTTACCGGAACGAACACAGAGACGGATGTGAGTACCGATGATATAATCCTGATGATTAAGGAGGGAAGTAACGTGCCACGTAAAGGACATACTCAGAAAAGAGACGTTCTGGCAGATCCGGTTTACAATAACAAAGTGGTCACCAAGCTTGTCAACAACATTATGCTGGATGGCAAAAAGGGTGTTGCCCAGAAAATTGTATACGGCGCATTTGCCAGAGTAGAAGAAAAGTCGGGCAAACCGGCAGTAGAAGCATTTGAGGAAGCTATGAACAACATCATGCCGCTCCTCGAAGTAAAAGCAAGACGTATCGGTGGTGCAACCTACCAGGTTCCGATCGAAGTCAGAGCTGACAGACGTCAGGCACTGGCACTTCGCTGGCTCACCATGTTCTCCCGCAAGAGAGGCGAGAAGACCATGGAAGAGAGACTTGCGAACGAGATTCTTGATGCTATGAACAACACCGGTTCGTCTGTCAAGAGAAAAGAAGATATGCACAAGATGGCAGAGGCGAACAAGGCATTTGCTCACTATCGCTTCTGATATTGAGGAGGAAAACTTTTGGCTGGAACAGAAGGAAGAGAATATCCATTAGAGAGAACCAGAAACATTGGTATTATGGCTCATATCGATGCGGGTAAAACAACTCTTACAGAACGTATCCTTTATTACACGGGTGTCAACTACAAGATCGGTGATACTCATGAGGGAACTGCAACCATGGACTGGATGGAGCAGGAGCAGGAGCGTGGTATTACCATCACTTCGGCCGCAACCACATGTCACTGGACTCTGCAGGAAAACAATAAGAATAAACCGGGGGCTCTGGAGCATCGTATCAATATCATTGATACCCCGGGCCACGTTGACTTTACGGTAGAGGTGGAACGTTCCCTTCGCGTACTCGACGGTGCTGTCGGCGTTTTCTGTGCTAAGGGCGGTGTTGAACCGCAGTCCGAAAATGTCTGGCGGCAGGCTGACACCTACAATGTACCGCGTATGGCATTCATCAACAAGATGGATATCCTTGGCGCGAACTTCTACGGAGCGGTGGAACAGATCAAGACCCGTCTGGGTAAGAACGCGATCTGCGTGCAGCTGCCGATCGGAAAAGAGGACGAGTTCAAGGGAATTATCGATCTGTTTGAGATGAAAGCCTACATCTACAATGATGACAAGGGCGAAGATGTTTCCATCGAAGAGATTCCGGAAGACATGAAAGAGGACGCAGAGCTCTATCGTACCGAGATGATCGAGAAGATCTGTGAGCTTGACGACGATCTGATGATGGAATATCTGGAGGGCGAAGAGCCTTCGACAGAAGCTCTGAAAGCAGCACTCAGGAAGGGCACATGCGAGTGTGCGGCTGTCCCGGTATGCTGCGGTTCCGCGTACAGGAACAAAGGTGTGCAGAAGATGCTGGATGCAGTTATCGAGTACATGCCGGCTCCGACGGACATTCCTCCGATCGAAGGCGTGGATGCAGACGGCAATGCTGTTGTAAGACATTCTTCTGACGAAGAGCCGTTCTCCGCGCTCGCATTTAAGATTATGACTGACCCGTTTGTCGGCAAGCTCGCTTATTTCCGTGTTTATTCCGGAACAATGAATTCGGGCTCCTACATCCTGAATGCCACCAAGGGCAAGAAGGAGCGTGTAGGCCGAATCCTGCAGATGCATGCCAACAAGCGTATGGAACTGGAAAAGGTTTATTCCGGTGATATCGCTGCAGCGATCGGATTCAAGTTCACCACGACAGGTGATACGATCTGTGACGAGCAGCATCCGGTCATCCTGGAATCCATGGAGTTCCCGGAGCCTGTTATCGAGCTGGCTATCGAGCCCAAGACGAAAGCAGGACAGGGCAAGCTGGGTGAGGCTCTTGCCAAGCTTGCTGAGGAGGATCCCACATTCCGCGCACATACGGACAAAGAGACCGGTCAGACCATCATCGCAGGTATGGGTGAGCTTCATCTGGAGATCATCGTTGACCGTCTGCTGAGAGAATTCAAGGTAGAGGCTAACGTAGGTGCTCCGCAGGTTGCTTACAAAGAGACCATCACCAAAGAAGTCGATGTTGACAGCAAATATGCCAAGCAGTCCGGCGGCCGCGGCCAGTACGGTCACTGTAAAGTTAAATTTGCTCCGATGGATGCCAACGGCGAAGAACTTTATAAGTTCGAGTCGACGGTTGTCGGCGGCGCGATCCCGAAGGAATATATCCCGGCGGTCGGCGAAGGTATCGAGGAAGCGATGAAGGCAGGCGTTCTCGGCGGATATCCGGTTGTCGGTATTTACGCAAATGTCTACGATGGTTCTTATCATGAGGTCGACTCCTCTGAGATGGCATTCCACATTGCAGGTTCTCTTGCATTCAAGGATGCCATGAAGAAAGCGGCTCCGATCCTTCTTGAGCCGATCATGAAGGTCGAGGTCACTACACCTGAGGATTACATGGGCGACGTTATCGGAGATATCAACTCCCGTCGTGGACGTATCGAAGGTATGGACGATATCGGCGGTGGAAAGATGATCCGCGGATTCGTTCCGCTTTCCGAGATGTTCGGATATGCGACCGACCTTCGTTCAAGGACACAGGGCCGTGGTAACTACTCCATGTTCTTCGAGAAGTATGAGCCGGTTCCGAAGTCGGTGGCAGAAAAGGTTCTGCACACAAAAGATTGATATAAAAGCTGATTTCTAATGCTTTTCACGAATAAAATCCGATATAAACTGCTTGCAAATATCCTTGCCATGCAATATAATCAAGGATAGCAGGTCTGAAACCGAAATCAACAGCCCAAGGAAGGGCAAATTTCAAGGAGGAAATTTTAAAATGGCAAAAGCTAAGTTTGAGAGAACAAAACCGCATTGTAACATTGGTACCATCGGCCACGTAGACCATGGTAAAACAACCCTGACCGCTGCTATTACAAAGGTTCTGGCTGAGAGAGTTGCCGGTAACGTTGTAACAGATTTCGATAAGATCGACAAAGCTCCGGAAGAGAGAGAGCGTGGTATCACTATCTCCACCGCACACGTTGAGTACGAGACCGAGAAGAGACACTATGCACATGTCGACTGCCCAGGCCATGCTGACTATGTAAAGAACATGATCACAGGTGCTGCTCAGATGGACGGCGCTATCCTCGTTGTTGCTG
>CAMNGN010000029.1 GCA_946538475.1 uncultured Blautia sp. | reverse complement strand
TAGTCATAATTATAGTCGTAATAGCCCGAATCGTAATCGTAGCTGCTGTCGTAGTAGCCCGAATCGTAGTCGTAGCTGTTGTCATAGTAGCCCGAATCGTAATCGTAGCTGTTATCATAGTAGCCCGAATCGTAATCGTAGCTGCCGTCGTCATAACCGGAATCGTAATCGTACGATTCATCATATCCGGCATTTTCTTCTGTGTTTTCCGATTCGTAATAGGAAGCGATGCTCGAACCCGAACTCTGCGGATCCGTGCTCTCTTCCGTCCCGGTTTCTCCTGTTTCTTCCTCTGTCTGCTCCTCGGGAAGCTCGGGTTCATCGGGAGCCGCATTTACTTCCGCCGCTTTCCCCACATAGGGGTTAACGCCGTCCGAAGCAGCCGCAAGGTAGCTGTTCACCATGGTGATCCCGTCCTTCGAAGCAGTGGCCTCGGGATATTTTACCACAGGTGCCGGAGTAGGTGAAGGGGCAGGCGTGATCGTGAGTTTAAGCACTCTTGATGCATATGCGTCTGTCTCTTCGCTTCCGCATCCCGAAAAGGAAAGCACAAAGAGAACGGCGGCGAGTGCTGCCGCTCTCCTCATATAACCACTCTTAAACATTTTAATCCTCGTCCAGTTTAAGCACGCTCATGAAGGCCTTCTGCGGTATCTCCACATTTCCTACCTGGCGCATGCGCTTCTTTCCTTCTTTCTGCTTTTCGAGCAGTTTCTTCTTACGTGTGATGTCACCGCCGTAACACTTGGCAAGGACATCTTTTCTCATCGCCTTGACCGTCTCTCTGGCGATGATCTTGCTGCCGATCGCCGCCTGGATCGGTATCTCAAACAGCTGTCTCGGTATCTCCTCTTTCAGTTTTTCGCACATCTTGCGGCCGCGCTCGTAGGCGGTGGCACCGTGCACGATAAACGAAAGAGCATCGACTTCTTCCTTATTTACCAGGATATCCAGCTTGACCAGCTCGCTGCGCTCGTACCCCGCAAGCTCGTAA
Organism: uncultured Blautia sp.; assembly: GCA_946538475.1. GTDB lineage: Bacteria > Bacillota > Clostridia > Lachnospirales > Lachnospiraceae > Blautia_A. The sequence continues at coordinate 14,923 of CAMNGN010000029.1, read as the reverse complement.
TCCAGGGATGCATATCCGCGGGAGCGGGACTTGAGGGCGTCGAAGAAATCGTAGATGATCTCGTTGAGGGGGAGCTTGTACCTGATCAGGGCACGCGTCTCCTCCATATATTCCATGTCGATGAACCGTCCCCGGCGTTCCTGGCAGAGGTCCATGATCGGTCCGATAAACTCGGTGGTCACCATGATCTCGGCGTCGACGATCGGTTCTTCCATATACTCGATCTCGGAGGGATCGGGCAGGTTTGTCGGGTTGGTCAGGTCGATCACTTCGCCGTTCGTCTTGTGGACCTTGTAGATAACGCTCGGTGCGGTGGTCACCAGATCAAGATTGTACTCTCTTTCCAGGCGCTCCTCGATGATCTCGAGATGAAGCAGTCCCAGGAAACCGCAGCGGAAGCCAAAGCCGAGGGCCACCGAAGTTTCGGGCTCGTAGAAAAGAGAGGCGTCGTTCAGCTGCAGTTTTTCCAGCGCGTCGCGCAGGTCGCCGTACCTCGCTCCGTCGGCGGGATAAAGGCCGCAGTACACCATCGGGTTGACTTTTTTGTATCCCGGCAGGGCCTCGGCGCAGGGATTCTGACTGTTCGTCACGGTGTCGCCCACGCGGGTATCCCGCACGTTCTTGATGCTTGCGGTGATATAGCCTACCATACCTGCCGAGAGCTCCTCGCAGGGGATAAACTGTCCGGCGCCGAAATATCCTACTTCGACCACCTCGGTGCGGAAGCCTGTGGCCATCATCAGGATCGGTGTGCCTTTTCTGACAGTTCCGTCCATGATGCGGCAGAAGACGATAACGCCTTTATAGGAATCGTAGACCGAGTCGAAGATCAGCGCTTTTAGCGGCAGGTCGGGGTCTCCCGTGGGAGCCGGTATTTTGGTCACGATCTGTTCGAGCACCTCATCCACATTCTGCCCGGTCTTGGCAGAGATCAGCGGGGCATCCTGTGCCTCCAGGCCGATCACATCCTCTATCTCGTTGATCACGCGGTCGGGCTGCGCACTCGGCAGATCGATCTTGTTGATCACCGGGAACACATCCAGGTCGTGGTCCAGTGCCATGTATACGTTGGCGAGCGTCTGTGCCTCGATGCCCTGAGCGGCGTCCACGACAAGGATAGCTCCGTCGCAGGCGGCAAGACTGCGCGACACTTCGTAGTTAAAGTCGACATGTCCCGGCGTATCGATCAGATTGAACGTGTATTCTTCTCCGTCCTTTGCGCGGTAGATGATGCGGCATGCCTGTGATTTGATCGTGATGCCGCGCTCCCGCTCCAGTTCCATGTTATCAAGGATCTGTGACTGCATCTCACGCTCTGTAAGCAGCCCCGTCTTTTCGATGATACGGTCGGCGAGGGTGGATTTGCCGTGGTCGATATGTGCGATTATGCAAAAGTTGCGGATCTTATTCCGGTCTGTCACTGTTATATTTCCTCCTGCGTATGATCCGGCTCAGATATCAAAGCCTGTAGATCAGTATTCCCGTGACGATCAGCAGATTGCCGATGATCTTGCGGGGCGTGATCTTCTCGTGAAGAAGCGTGATGGACATGATAAAGATCCACACGTAGGCAAGGGTCTCTATCACGGAACCATACTTCATGTCCACTCTTGTGTACGCGTATGTGTTTGCCAGCAGTACCGTGCCGAAAAGGATGTAGGCGACGATCACTTTCCGGTTGAGGTATTCCTTCAGAAAGCTGTCGTGCTTCTCGTCGGCGCTCTGTTTTAAAAGTATCTGTGAGATGGCAGTGAGAAATGTTCCCGCCACCATGATATAAATAAAATTACTCATCTCCGGTCACCACCATTACACCGATCAGAACGATAATCATTCCGAGTACGTTTTTCCATGTCAGAACTTCCTTAAAGATAAGCACTGCCCAGATCTGTGACCAGATCAGATAGACGCTTCTGTGTGCATAGGCTGTGGAAAGCTGGAATTTTTTGATCACCATCTGCCAGCATATCGCATATACGCCGCAGTTTAATACCATGAGACCGAGAAACAGATAGAATAGCGGGGCACGAAGCCCTCCCTTGTTGAACTGCACCGAGGCCGCCTTGGAAAAGACGCTCGTAAGAGAAAACAGGAGTATGTTGAGGTGCAGCTGAATGTATTTGCCTGCCTTTTTCACGATGTTCTCCTTATCTGTAGTTATAAAAAAAGCACCATCCCCGGCATTCACTCGAATCCAGAAACAGTACTTTTAATGCGTCTTCAGGGGTTCGAACCCTGGACACCCTGATTAAGAGTCAGGTGCTCTGCCAGCTGAGCTAAAGACGCATGCCTTATCGCTTAACGCAAGTGCTATTATATATAACGCCCCCGGAAAAGTCAAGCACTTTTTATTATTTTTTTTGCAGCCTTGTTCTGACCCAGTAGGCGCCCATGGTCTGAGAAGGATCGAGCGTGACTTCATCGGAGAGAAAAGTTTTCAGGTAAGCGTCCGAAGGGACCCAGCTTTCGGCCTCTTCGATACTGCCGTATTCTATCTCGGCGTACCAGAATTCGGTGGGAAGGCCCTCGTCGACATGGTTCACCTCGAGGCTCAGACCGTCGGGCAGTCTGAAGGTGCGGCGCACCTTCGGGATGAGCGGCCGGCCGATCAGATCCTCAAGCTCGAGGAATTTATCTTTCGGCACGGCCATCTCGATCTCTTTGCGGGCCAGACCGCCGCCGGATTTGAAACAAAGGATGTATTCTGTCTCTCCGTCTTTGAGTGCTTCTTCACGGATGCGGACAGTAGGACTCACGCTCACGTACCCCTGACGCATGCGCTGCTCGCTGATCAGCGGATACTCCGCCTGCGGCCATCCTGTTACCATCCATTTGCGTTCAATTTCCATTTTCCCGTCTCCTTTTATGCCCTTTTCCTTTTATCGTTGTAAAACGAAACCGCCTTATGATAAGCGTTCCCCGTCAAAATGTTAAGTCCCTTTGAAATGCTGTTGATGCAGAAATCCACGGGCCGTGCCAGCAGGATAAGGAGTACGACCAGAATAGCGTACACCAGAAGCGAGCGCGGAGCAAACGCCACATTGACAAAGGTCTCGTTAAAGAGTTTCATTCCCAGCGTGCTGTACACCAGCACATGGAGAATATATATGCCGAAATAGGTCCGGTTGACAAGCCTCCAGGGTCCGGCGTTGAAGAATGCGCACAGGCGCCTGTTCTTCATCGTCACCAGGATAAAGCAGAAGGCAAACAGCGCTCCCAGATAATCGGTCAGGAAAGACTCGTTCGGCCCCTGATGCGTAAGCGCGAAGGGGACAAAAACCAGTATCAGCTGAACCCACGGTTTTTTCAGGAGCGCGTCAAGCGCCTGATCGCGGGACACGAGGCAAAGCACGGCTCCCGCTATGCTTACCGCCACCCATTCCTGCTTGAGGATCATAAAGATGAGCAGCATCAGGATCACTTCGATGTAACCTGCCTTTACCCTGCCGAGCAGATAGCAGATACCCGAACCCAGCAGCATCGGCATAAGGCACCAGAACAGATGATAAAAATCATATTTCAGCTTAAAGCTCTGTTCCAGAAAAACGCTGATGACGCTTCTTCCTTCGACATGCATGTCGATGAAATGAAGCAAAAGTGCCGGAATGTAAAAACATACGGCGGTGACAAGGAAATACAGGTATCTCTGCAGAAACATAAGCAGAAGATTTTCCTTGCTCTTCTCCCCTTTCCGGTAAGCAAACAGTCCCAGAATGATGCACAGGCTAGAGAACCCGAGTTTTCCGGAAAGTCCGCCTAAAAATATCGAATACGGAAATGTGTAAAAGTATCCGAAATAACCGGGGCAGAACGCCCCGATGTAGTGCGTTGTGAAAACAAGCATCGCGGCAAGAAAGCGGAATGTGTCAAAATAGTAGATTCTCTCTTTTCTCTTGCCCTCAGCCATTATTCATCCATCTCCTCATCCACATACTTCTGGATATTGGAAGCGTTTACGTATTTCTTCATATGCTCTCCGTCGGTGATGACAAGAGTGGGGGCCTGCATGATGCCGAACTGTCTTGCCAGATCGGGGTTCTTCTCCGCGTCGATCACCTCGTACTCTTCACCTTCGAGCATCTTCCTGGCCATCTTGCAGTTGGGGCATGTGCTGGTGGTGAACAGATATTTGTGCGTCTCCACAGGCTTTACATCTACCTCGTCCCCGCTGATCCTCACCACGCTGGTATGCACGCGTGTGATGTTTCCGGCATCCTCGTTCTTTGCTTTGAGGTCGCAGGAAGCGCCTTCTTTTTCCTTTATCTCGGAGTGCATCACATCATAGAGTGTACGGTTCTTGTACTCCTGAGCCTTACCGTCGTTCCAGTTCTGTACCGGACGGTAGTAGCCGGTGATACGGCTGTAGACCTCGGCCTTCTTGCCGCACTTCGGACATGTGAAATGCTCTCCCGACAGATATCCGTGCTCGGAGCATACGGAATAGGTCGGCGAGATGGTGTAGTACGGAAGTCTGTAGTTCTCGGCGATCTTGCGCACCAGCGATGCCGCCGCCTTCCAGTCGGGCAGCTTTTCGCCGAGGAAGCCGTGGAACACGGTTCCCGATGTGTACAGTACCTGCAGCTCATCCTGTACATCCAGCGCATCGAAGATGTCTGTGGTGTACTCCACGGGCAGATGCGAGCTGTTTGTGTAGTACGGGGTATCTCCCTTGCTGCCGGCGGTGCGGATCTCGGGCCAGCGTTCTCTGTCGTGCTTTGCCAGACGGTATGCCGTGGATTCGGCCGGAGAGGCCTCCAGATTGAACAGCTCGCCTGTGTACATCTCCTGATAGTCGGACAGGCGCTCTCTCATGTGGTTCAGCACGTCCTTCGTAAACTGCTGTGTACGCTCATCCGACATGTCGCATCCCAGCCAGCGGGCGTTGAGGCCCACTTCGTTCATGCCGACCAGGCCGATCGTCGAAAAATGATTGTCGAAAGAGCCCAGATATCTCTTTGTGTACGGATACAGGCCTTCGTTCAGAAGCTTGGTGATCACTTCTCTCTTGATGTGGAGAGAACGGGCGGAAATGTCCATCATGTGATCGAGTCTTCTGTAGAATTCCTCGGGTGTCTTTGACAGATAAGCGATCCTCGGCATGTTGATGGTGACTACGCCCACCGATCCGGTGCTCTCGCCGGAGCCGAAGAAACCGCCGCTCTTCTTGCGGAGCTCTCTTAAGTCGAGGCGGAGCCTGCAGCACATGCTGCGGATGTCGCTCGGCTTCATATCGCTGTTGATGTAGTTGGAAAAATACGGTGTGCCGTATTTTGCGGTCATCTCAAAAAGGAGACGGTTGTTGAGCGTATCGGACCAGTCAAACTCTTTGGTGATGGAATAGGTCGGGATCGGATACTGGAATCCGCGGCCGTTGGCATCGCCTTCGATCATCGTCTCGATGAAGGCTCTGTTGACCATATCCATCTCCTTCTTGCAGTCTTTATATTTGAAGTCCTGCTCCTTGCCTCCCACGATGGCGGGAAGTTCCGCAAGGTCGTCCGGAACCGTCCAGTCGAGCGTGATGTTCGAGAACGGTGCCTGGGTGCCCCAGCGGCTGGGAGTGTTGACTCCGTAGATGAAGGATTCTATGCACTTTTTGACCTCGGGATAGGTAAGTCCGTCGGCCTTTACAAAGGGAGCAAGATAGGTGTCAAAGGAGGAGAAAGCCTGCGCTCCCGCCCACTCGTTCTGCATGATGCCCAGGAAGTTGACCATCTGGTTGCAGAGCACGCTCAGATGCTTTGCCGGAGCAGAAGTGATCTTTCCTTCGATGCCGCCGAGTCCTTCCTGAATAAGCTGTTTGAGGGACCAGCCTGCGCAGTAGCCTGTCAGCATGGACAGATCGTGCAGATGGATGTCCGCGTTTCTGTGCGCATCGGCGATCTCGCTGTCATAGATCTCGCTCAGCCAGTAGTTGGCGGTCACCGCACCCGAGTTGCTGAGGATGAGGCCGCCGACCGAGTAGGTGACCGTCGAGTTTTCTTTTACTCTCCAGTCTTCCACTTTGACGTAGCTGTTTACGATCTCTTTATAATCGAGGATAGTGGATTTCATGTTGCGGACTTTTTCGCGCTGCTTGCGGTAGAGGATGTAGGCCTTGGCCACATCTGCGTATCCGGCCTGGATCAGCACGTTCTCGACACTGTCCTGGATATCTTCCACAGTGATCCTGTCCATATTGATCTTGCTCTGGAAATCAGCGGTGGTACGGAGGCCCAGCAGTTCGATCATATCGCTGCTGTACATTTTTTCCTTGGCGTCGAACGCCTTGGTGATCGCCCCCGTGATCTTGCTCATTTGGAAATCGGCAATTTCTCCGTCTCTTTTTACAACCTGAAACATATCTATCTTTCCTCCCGGTTAACTCTTATGTTTAAAAGGCTTCTCACGAAGCCGCACGACTATTGTATCAAAGCTTAGGAGTTACGTCAACTGAAAAAACACCATATCTTGTGCCTTGTTTAATTCTTTGCACAAGATAGGTGTTTTTATTCATACCGCAAAATGCGTGCCCCATATCAGAACAATCCATAGATTTCGCGCGGAACCCTTGCTTTTACAGCGATTCCTTCCTCCGTATACTCCTCTGATATCAGCTGTCCGGATGTGCGGATCTTCTGTATCAGACCTGCATTATTATACGAAAAAATTCTCTCGATGTAAACCATATTTTCGGATAAAAGTTTTTCCAGCAATTCTTTCAGCTCCGGAAGTCCTTCTCCCGACGCGGCCGATGTCTTCAGGGAGTAATCGGCCCTGAAATCGTGGAGCGATGCGCATTCGTCCTTGTCCTGCTTGTTAAAAAGTGTGATGATCGTATGATTCATGGCGCCGAGCTCAGTCAGCGTTTCATACACCGTGTGCATCTGAAGCTCGGCCTGCGGGCTCGAGGCATCTACCACATGAATGATGTAATCCGCGTATTTTGCCTCCTCAAGGGTGCTGCGGAACGCTTCGATCAGATGGTGCGGAAGCTTTCTGATAAAGCCGACCGTGTCCGTGAGAAGGATCTGCTGCCCCTCGGCGAGTTCGAGCATCCGTGTTGTCGGGTCCAGGGTGGCAAAAAGCTTGTCCTCCGACAGCACTTCCGCCCCGGTGAGCGCATTCAGAAGTGTGGACTTGCCCGCGTTGGTATACCCCACGATCGCGGCGGTCTTTATGCTGCTGCGCCCGCGGCCGTTTCTGATGAGTTCGCGGTGCTTTTCCACCTGTCTCAGTTCTTCCCTGAGCGCCGAGATCCTCGTTCTGATCAGACGCCTGTCTGTCTCGAGCTTTTTCTCGCCGGGTCCTCTGGTGCCGATGCCGCCGCCCAGACGGGAGAGCGAGGCGCGAAGGCCTACCAGGCGCTGTGCACGATATCTGAGCTGTGCAAGCTCCACCTGGATCTTACCCTCGCTCGTAACCGCATGATCCGCAAAGATGTCCAGGATGAGCAGCGTGCGGTCCATGACCTTAGTCTGCAGCTCGTGCTCCAGGTTGTTCATCTGGGCCGGCGAAAGCTCGTCGTCGCAGATTATCCCGTTGGCGTCCAGCATCACGATCAGGTTTTTCAGCTCCTCGATCTTGCCTTTTCCGATGTATGTGCCCGGGTGCACCTGCTCCCGGTTCTGGATGAGTCTGCCTGCACAGGAAGCGCCTGCCGTCCGGGCAAGTTCTTCAAGCTCATCCAGCGATTCCTCCATGTTCTCCCCCTCGGACTTCTGTACGCCGACGAGGATCACTCTTTCTTCGAGTTCCTGTATATATTCCATCTGTCTTATCCGCCCGTCCGATCAGTAGCCGTAATAGCTCTCATCGTAATAGCTTTCGTCATAGCCGTAGTAGCTCTCATCATAATAGCTCTCGTCGTAATAGCTCTCGTCATAGTAACTTTCGTCGTAAGAACTGTCGTAGGAGCTGTCATAATAGCTTTCATCATAGCTTCCGTCCGAAGAAGCATCCCCGGATGCCGCCTGTTCGGATGTCTCCTCAGGCGCAGGTGTCACCGCCGGCTTTTCGCGCGATTTCAGGAATTCCAGTTCTCTCGCTGCCGTCTCATCCTCCGGGAACATGGCGGTATACTCTTCCGCCTTCTGTCTCGCGGTGTCAAAATCCATCTTTTTCTCGTACACCACGATCTCATTGAACAAAAGGCTCTGCAGCTCTTCTGTGGAAGCATAAGGCTTGCCTTTTTCGATGTTATCGAGGGCAGAGTCGAAATTGCTCTCTTCAAGATCGCAGAGCGCCAGCCCGTTATAGGCTTTTGCCGTGCTTCCGCCGTCGTCCATATACTGCTGATACATCGCGCGGGCTTTTGAGCTGCTGTGCTGCGCATTGTGGACCATGCCCAGAAGAAGCAGCGCATCGGTGCTTCCGCTGCTCACTGCGTTCGTCAGTTCGCTGACCGCCGCATTGTAGTCTTCCATATAGTAATAGATGCGGCCTCTGTCACAGTAGTCATCGGCAGAATCGGCGCTGTGATCGAGCGATTTTTCCAGATATCCGGTGCCGTCCGCTTCCATGCCCCTGTCGATGTACTGTTCGTAGATGCGGATAGCCATCTCATAACCTGTGCTGTGCTCATAGGCCATGTCAAAGTTGGAGGCCGCCTCATCGTAGGAGTCCATCGCCAGTGCCACCGCTCCGGTGAGGAAACAGGTCTCGGCATCCTCCCCAAAATCCACCTTCAATGTCTGGCAGTCCGCCATCGCGTTCTCATACTGCTGTGACTTCATATAGGCGGTGGCCCGGTAAGAAAGCAGGTCCTTTCTGGTGGCCTTCTCTACCTTTTCGCCATTCAGCGCCTGCGTAAACCAAGAGACAGCGTCCTCATATTTGTTCATGCGCAGACAGGATATCCCGGCCCCCCTTGCGGAGAGGACAGGAAGCACACCATCATTGTAGCACTGTTCATAACCCTGAAGGGCATACTCACAGCTCCCCTGCTCCAGATCTCGCCCGGCCTGTTCGAACGTTTCGGAAGGCTCTTCACAGCCCGAGAAAGAAAACGCCATCGCGGCCGAAAGCAGTATTGCCGCAGTGCAGCTTTTTAATCGCTTAAAAAGAATCATGCCTAAAAATCCTCAGTACTTCACGCCGGATACAGCCCCGCTTTTGTCAGTGCGAGGATCGCCTCGGTCACGGCAGCCTTGTCCTCCTGATAGGTCACGCCGAACCATTCGTCTCCCGTTTCCAGCACATCGACCTTTATTTTGTCTGCACGGATCAGCCCGTCGATGAATGTCGGAAGGAGATACTCTTTGGTGAGCGGGTCTCCCTCTTCGTTCTGCAGAAATTCGACAAAGCCTTTTCGCAGTGTTTCGACAAAATCGGGGGTGAGTCCCCACATATTCATGGAGACAAGGTTGTCCGTACCCACAGCGACCGCCCCGTTCTCGGAACGGATCTCGGCGCCTTCTGCCGTTTTGTAGATATTGCGTGTCTCCGTCACTCCGGTAAGACAGCCGTCCGTGATATGGCATATTCCCCTCGTCACACCGCCGTGATCGCTCAGCGTGTTGCCCAGGCGGAAGCCGGCCATGCAGATATGGCGTACTTCGGTATCCGCACCGGTCTCATCGACCAGATAGTCGTGTACCAGACGGTACGCTTCTTTGCCGTAATAATCGTCCGCATTGATCACCATAAACGGCTCGGTGAGCACGTTCGCCGCCGCAAGGACGGCCTGGCCGGTACCCCAGGGTTTTGTCCTGCCTTCCGGCAGAGTAAATCCCTCGGGAAGGTCTGTAAGCTCCTGGAAAGCGTAAGCCACCTCGATCTTGCGTTCGATGCGGTCGCCGATGATCCTGCGGAACTCTTCCTCCAGATCCTTGCGGATGATAAACACGACTTTGTCAAACCCTGCTTCTATCGCATCATGGATCGAGTAGTCCATGATGATCTGGCCCGACGGCCCTACTGCCGCGAGCTGCTTGATGCCTTTTCCAAAGCGGCTGCCGATACCGGCTGCCATGATAACGAGTGCTGTCTTTTTCATATGTTCTCTCCCAGTTTTGTTAGTTTTGCCGCCTGGTCCGCCGCGGCCAGGCTGCCGATGATCTCGCTCAGGTCCCCGTTTAGTACTTCGGTGAGCCTGTGGGTGGTGAGTTTGATCCGGTGATCGGTCACCCGCCCCTGCGGGAAATTGTAGGTCCTTATCTTTTCGGACCGGTCGCCGGTGCCGATCTGGCTTCTTCTCGCCTCGGCTTCGGCGTCGTGCTGTTTTGCCAGTTCCATCTCGTAGAGCCTGGATCGCAGCACTTTGAGTGCTTTGTCTTTGTTCTTCAGCTGAGACTTTTCATCCTGGCACGAGATGACTATGCCGGTCGGAATATGCGTGAGCCTCACCGCCGAGTCGGTCGTGTTGACGCACTGGCCGCCGTTACCGGAGGCGCGGAACACATCGAACCTGCATTCGTTCAGATCCAGATGGAAGTCGATCTCTTCCGCCTCGGGCATGATGGCCACCGTGCAGGTGGAGGTGTGAATACGCCCTCCCGATTCCGTCTCGGGAACACGCTGCACGCGGTGCACGCCGCTCTCGTACTTGAGTTTTGAGTACGCTCCGTTTCCCGAGATCATAAAGGTGACTTCTTTGAATCCCCCTAATCCGCTCTCATTAAGAGAGATCATCTCGGTCTTCCAGCGGTTCGCCTCGGCATATCTCACATACATGCGGTAAATCTCCGCCGCGAAAAGCGCCGCTTCGTCACCGCCGGCGCCGGCACGGATCTCGACAATGACATTTTTGGAATCGTTGGGGTCTTTGGGAAGAAGAAGGATCTTCAGCTCTTTTTCGAGGGATTCCGTGTTGGCCCTCGCTTCCTTCAGCTCCTCTTTAAGCATTTCGCGCATCTCCTCGTCCTTCTCTTCTTCGAGCATGGCGAGGCTGTCGTCTATCGTCTCCTGATTTTTTTTGTAACGGTGATACGTCTCAACGATCGGCTGCAGTGTGCTCTGCTCTTTCATCAGCTTTTGCAGCCGTTCGGGGTCGCCTGTGACTTCGGGGGAGGCCATCTCGTTCATGATCTCCTCGTATCTGGCGGCCAGGTCGTCCAGTTTGTCAAACATTTAAAACTCCTTATACCTTAAAGTTCTGTATCTGTCTGTGCCTTTGGCAGTTCCGCAGCAGCCACTCTGTCAAGACCCGAAAGATCTTTGACGATCCTTATGTTCTCAAAGCCTCCAAGGCTGAGGATCTTTCTCAGATCTTCGGCCTGATCATAGCCGATCTCGTACAATATCCTTCCGCCCTTCTTAAGGTATCGTGCCGCGGCTTCTGTGATCTTACGATAAAAATCCAGTCCGTCAGCTCCGCCGTCAAGCGCGATGTCCGGGTCGTGTACCCTGACTTCTTCCGCGAGTGTGCCGATCACCTCTGTGCGGATATAGGGTGGATTTGATACAAGGATATCATATTTGAGGGCTTCATGCCTACCTATTTCGTCAAAATAAGGTGCAGAAAAAAGATTGCCCGGGACAAATTCACATCTTTCGAGCGTTCCCAGAGCCTCTGCGTTCTTTTTGGCGGTCCTGAGAGCTGACAGCGATACATCGGCCCCTGTGCCCGTCGCATCCGGTCTTTCGAGAAGCAGACTTGTAATAATGCAGCCGGATCCTGTGCACATATCGAGGATGCGCGGAGAAGGAACATCTTTCAACGCCTTCAGGCACTCCTCCACGAGCACCTCGGTGTCCTGTCTGGGGATCAGCACGCTCTCATCCACGTAGAATTCATACCCCATAAAATAAGCCTGATGCGTGATGTGCTGCAGGGGTACGCGGGATGCCCTCATATCAATATGCTGCAGGTACGCTTCGGCCTGTTCTTCCGAAATTCCGTCCTCCGAATGAGCATAGTAATAAGCCCGGCTGACTCCTGTCACGCAGGACAGGAGGAGCCAGGCGTCATTATCATATTCTTCGATTCCCGCGTTCTTCAGTCTGAGAGCGCCGTTCTTTAATGCTTCGCCAAGTGTCATATCGTTCTCCGCTCACATCAGCAGGGGTTACGCTTCATCTGCCTCAGACACATCAACGTTAAAGTTTTCTTTCAGATAGGTTTTCCAGTCAAACACGGCCTCGACCGCTTTGATCGCAACTTCGGCCATATCCTCGGTGGGTTCTTTCGTCGTCAGCTTCTGCAGAGTAAGACCGGGCTTGCTGAAGAAGTTTGCGCACGCGGACTCGCTGCGTCCCGCCCACTGGATGATCTCGTAGGAAATACCTGCGACGACCGGGACCATGAGCAGACGTCCAAGGAGTCTCACCCGGTACACCGGCACCAGCACGAAGATAAAGTGCAGGAAAATACTCACCAGCATGACCAGGAACAGGAAGCTGGTTCCGCAGCGTCTGTGGAAACGGGAGCTTTTCATCACGTTCTCGACCGTGAGCGGAAGTCCGTTTTCGACACAGTTGATGCATTTGTGCTCCGCACCATGGTACATGAATGTCCTCTGGATGTCCTTCATCCTTGAGATAAGGATCATGTAGGTAAGAAACAGAGCCAGTTTGACGAACGCTTCGAGGATGGTCACAAGGATCTCGGATGCCCCGGCTTTACGGATGAGGCTCGCCAGCATGTACGGCAGGAACATGAAAGCCAGAATGGAAAGCGCGATGGAGAATGCCACGGTCACGTAGAGAAGCACCTTGAACATCTTATCGTCCTTCGCTTTCTTCTTTTCCAGCTCTTCCGCCGTCAGTTTGGCGTTCTGCTCTTTCTCTTCTTCGTCCTCCTCGTCTCCGGCGATCTCCGCGGAGTACATGAGGCATTTGGTACCGATCACCAGCGAGTCCACAAAACCGGCCACACCGCGGAGCAGCGGTTTTTTCCAGACAGCTCCTTTGCCGATCACCGGTTTGTAGTCCTCTACTTTGACTTCGATCTCTTTATCGGGGCGGCGTACACCTACGGAATATTTATCCTTGTGGCGCATCATGATGCCTTCCATAACTGCCTGCCCGCCAATTCCGGATGGTTTCATGTTTTCTCCTTTTAACTCATTAAAACATAAAAAGGTTGAGATACACCGACCTCAACCTTTTTCCAGACTCTTTATTTGGTTAAACCATATTTTCTGTTGAACTTATCGATACGTCCGCGAGCCTGTGTAGCTTTCTGCTGGCCGGTGTAGAACGGATGGCACTTGGAGCAGATTTCCACGTGGATATCCTTCTTTGTAGAACCGGTTACGAATGTGTTGCCGCAGTTGCAGGTTACGGTCGCCTGATAATAATTCGGATGAATGCCTTCTCTCATGATTCTCACCTCACTGTAATCGTTCTATTTATATTCGTATACACAAACGAATTATCTGTTGACAGCTCATTGATTATAACACGGTGGTTGGAGTAATGCAAGGGGCAATTTACAGAATCTTAGAATCTCTGTTTTCTCACCATCTGCACAAACTCCGCATTGGTGCGGGTGCGGGCAAACATATTGAGGATCTGTTCCACAGCGTCCTCCGCCTTCATTCCGTTCAGTGCCCTGCGCATGTTGTAGACCGCCTCCTGCTCCTCACGGGTGAGAAGAAGGTCCTCACGGCGTGTGCCGGATTTCTGGATATCGATGGCCGGGAACACCCTGCGCTCCTGCAGCTTTCGGTCAAGCACCAGCTCCATGTTGCCGGTTCCCTTGAATTCCTCGTAGATCACATCGTCCATCTTGCTGCCGGTGTCTACCAGAGCCGTCGCGAGAATGGTAAGGCTGCCGCCCTCGCGCATGTTACGGGCCGCACCGAAAAATCGTTTGGGCATGTGAAGCGCTGCCGGATCCAGACCGCCGGAGAGCGTTCTGCCGCTCGGCGGAATGATCAGGTTGTAGGCTCTTGCCAGCCTGGTGATGGAATCCAGCAGGATGGTCACGTCCTTCTTGTGCTCGACCAGACGGCGGGCACGCTCGATGACCATCTCGGACACTCTCTTATGATGCTCGGGAAGCTCGTCGAAGGTCGAGTAGATGACCTCCACGTTCGGTCCCTGAATGGCTTCTTTGATGTCCGTGACTTCCTCGGGACGCTCATCGATCAGCAGGATGATCAGGTGCATCTCTTTGTTGTTCCTGAGGATCGACTTTGCCACGTCCTTGAGGAGTGTCGTCTTACCTGCCTTGGGCGGCGACACGATCATGCCTCGCTGGCCCTTGCCGATGGGGCTGATCAGGTCGACGATCCTCATCGCGGTGGTGCCGCCGGGCCTTTCCATGACGAGTCTCTCGTCCGGGAAGATCGGCGTCATATCTTCAAAGTTCGGCCTTCTCTGACCCTCGTTGGGATGATAACCGTTGAGGGCGGTGACATAGAGCAGTGCGCTGAATTTTTCGCCCTGCGTGCGGATCCTGATGTTTCCGCGGATGATGTCGCCGGTCTTCAGGTTGAACCTGCGGATCTGGGACGGAGAGACGTAGATATCGTTCTCGCCCGGCAGATAGTTTTCGCAGCGGATAAAGCCGTAGCCGTCAGGCATGACTTCCAGGATACCGTCCGCCATGCTGCCGCTGTCCAGTTCTGCAGTCTCGGCCGGAACTTTGAGTTCTTCGTCACCCTCGCGTACCTGCAGCTGCTCCTGCTGGGCGGCAGGACGGGGGGCTGTGCGGCGCTCCTCAGTGCCTTCGGCACCGTACGGCTGTCTCGGTCTGCGCTCCTGCTCTCCCTCGGCACCGTACGCCTGTCTCGGTCTGCGCTCCTGTTCTCCTTCAGCACTGTATGCCTGTCTCGGCCTGCGCTCCTGCTCCATGTTATACGGACGAACTACACGGCGCAGATTGTCATTTCTTCTCTCCTGGGCAGGCTGTTCACGGTTCATACTTCTTCTCTCGGCCCCTGCCTGTTCTCCGCCTGCGTTTCTCCGCTCCGGCGCAGGTCTCTCGGCTTCCGCAGTTTCTTTTTCTTCAGCCTGCTCCTGCACTGCCGGTCTGTTCTCATTGCTTCTTTCTTCA
>CAMNGN010000028.1 GCA_946538475.1 uncultured Blautia sp. | reverse complement strand
TGACATTGTACCAATTCTCCGGTGCGCCGACCAGCCCCATTATAATATTATTTAAAAATAGGTTATGAGATACGGGGACAGATTTCCCGGCTCAGCCCGGTATACTGTGAGGAGGAACCTCCATGACTCCCGGGCAGGATTATTCCCGAGCCTTGTACATTGAAATATTACAGATTGGACATAATTTGTTTACTCTTTTTCTTCCTTTCTCCGGTATAATATAGATGGGGAAGTACACTTTCCTCATCATATATGATTACCGTAATAATACCGTATTCACCCGGCTTTATCGCCGGAGGCGGAGGATAGCCATGAAGCAGACAAGGAGTATTAAACCCAACGTACACGCTCAGGAAGACAGGCTACATGAGACTATCACAAATTTTGCGAAAGAGAAAAACATGCCTCAGACTCTCGCAGCCTTGGAATTTGCGTCACAGCACCATAAAGGACAGTACCGCTGCGGAAGGGATCACCTCCCATACATCTGTCATCCGATGATGGTCGCGCTGCAGGCTATTGCGCTGGGGTTTGATGACGACGGGACTGTTGCGGCCTGCCTTCTCCACGATGTGATCGAGGACTGCAATGTCACAGAAGAAGAACTTCCTGTGGAGGAAGATGTGCGGCAGGTGGTAAGACTTTTGACCCGCGACCGGAAGACCGGCTACACTGAAGCAGGAAGAAATAAGTATTATTCTGCTATTGCAGAAAATCCTGTCGCCGTGATCGTTAAGCTTCTTGACCGAAGCAGCAATGTTTCGGATATGGCCACCGGATTTCCGTATGAAAAGATATTGCACTATCTGGAGGAAACCCATAGATGGATATATCCTCTGTTCCGGAAAGCGGAAGAATATTATCCCGATAAACAGGCTCAGCTCCTGCTTCTCAAATATCATATGGACAGTATCGAGAATACCATTGACAGGCTTGAAGAGCCCGAAAAAGACGGAGAGACGAAAGAAACAGCGTAATAAAAAACGGGCCGGGGTTCGCAGGAACTCCGGCCCGTATTATTTATTGTATCGGTCAATACAGATAGTTTTTGTTTACATAGCCATACTTGCCGTATTTCGGAGAGTATACATACCAGTAGGTGGAATCGCCTGTGGACTGATAGTATACAACATCGCCGGAATAGAGCTGTCCGATCTCGTTGCTTGAATCAAACGCCATAGCGGTACGGAGTGCCAGATAGCCTGATGCTACGCTGACTGTGTAGCAGGTGCCGCCCGGGTTGGTATAAGAAGTGCTGCCTGAAGAGGAGCTGCCTGCACCGAGCAGATAATTTCTGTTTACATAGCCGTACTTGCCGTATTTCGGAGAATATACATACCAGTAGGTGTCGTTTCCTGTGGACTGATAGTACACGACATCGCCGGAATAGAGCTGTCCGATCTCGTTGCGGGAATCATAGGCCATAGCGGTACGGAGTGCCAGATAGCCTTTGGCTACGCTGACTGTGTAGCATGCGCCGCCGGGGTTGGTATAGGTAGTGCCGCCTGAAGAGGAGCTGCCTGCACCGAGCAGATAATTTCTGTTCACATAGCCGTACTTGCCGTACTTCGGAGAATATACATACCAGTAGGTGTTGTTTCCTGTGGACTGATAATATACGACATCGCCGGAATAGAGCTGTCCGATCTCGTTGCGGGAATCATAGGCCATAGCGGTACGAAGAGCCAGATAGCCTTTTGCAACGCTGACCGTGTAAGCTGTTCCGCCCGGGTTGGAGTAGGTGCCGGCTCCGATAAGGTAGTTTTTGTTCACGTAACCGGATTTTCCGAGCTTCGGAGAATATACATACCAGTAGGTGCTGTCGCCGACATACTGGAAACATACGATATCGCCGGAATAGAGCTGTCCGATCTCGTTGCTTGCATCAAAAGCCATCGCAGTACGAAGTGCGAGATATCCGGATGCAACGCTTACCGTGTAATTTACCTGCCCTTTTGCGCTTGCCTCAACTTCTGCCGTACCTCCCGGGAAAACTTCTGTCACGGAAAACATCATGACAAAAGCCAGGAAGAATGCGGTAATCATAGGAAGAAATCTTTTTTTCATCATCATCAGCCTCCAATCATATGGGTTAATCAAAGGTAACCGGCAATCCGCTTAGCTGCTTGCCGCTAACCAATAACCCACACCGTGGGCTATTGGTTATATTATGCAATTTACACAGCAAAGTGTCAAGGGACTTATGTTAAGCTGTGCAAAATAATTGTATTTTGCCGACAAACCGGAACTGACAGTTTCGGAGCGGGGCAGAATACTCACTTGTTACTCTATTGTAAATGCAGGCTTTTGTAAAATTGTTTTGAGTTTTTTTACAGATCGATCTTCCCTTCAAACACCTCCGTCGCAGGCCCTGTCATATAGACGGTATTCTCTTTCCGATCCCACATTATCTCCAGATCTCCGCCGAGCAGATGCACGGTGACAGGCCGGTCTGCGCTCACATGGTCGTTAAGGATCGCCGCCACAGCGACCGCACATGCGCCGGTCCCGCAGGCCAGAGTCTCTCCCGAGCCGCGCTCCCACACGCGCATACGCAGCTCCTGCTCACCGACGATCTCGACAAACTCGGTGTTGATCCGATCGGGGAATATGGCATGATTTTCAAAATACGGCCCGATCTTCGGAAGATCAAGCTCTGCTATTCCTTCCATAAAAATGACCGCATGCGGATTTCCCATCGAAACTGCGGTAAACCGGACATCCATATCCCCTGCGGAGAGAGGCTCGTCGACGATCTGCGGAAGAGAGGAGAGAACGGGGATATCTTTGGGGGTGAACACAGGGGTGCCCATGTTCACGCGCACGGTCTTTACCTTTCCGTTCTCTGCGGTCAGGAACAGACTTTTGACGCCGCTGCCCGTCGCCACGGTGATCTCTTCTTTATCTACAATGCCGTGATCGTAGGCGTACTTCGCAACACAGCGTATGCCGTTTCCGCACATGGCCCCGAGAGAACCGTCCGCATTGTACATTTTCATCTCGCAGTCCGCCTTTTCCGTGGGGCAGATGAGGATGAGTCCGTCCGATCCGATGCCGAAATGCCTGTCGCTGACAAAACGGGCAACCGAGGCGGGATCCTTTACCTCTTCCTCAAAGCAGTTTACATAGACATAGTCGTTCCCGATTCCATGCATTTTGGTAAATTTCATGATTATTCTCCATTATTCACTGTTTTTGCGTTCCGGAAGGCAGCTTTGCCCTCCGGCTTTGTTAAATATCACATAGCGATTATAAAAAATGATGCATCTTTCTGCAAGTCTTCTCTTGCATTTCATACAGAATCTGCTAGAATAGACAGATGATGATTTTTATTCATCGAATCTGCATTTTTATGCGAAATTCAAGGAGGAAGTTATGATGAAGATGATGAAAAAGGCAGCAGCATTCGGACTTTGTGCAGCTATGACTCTGGCAATGTCGACAGGCGCTTTCGCAGCTGTGGAGTCGGTAGATGACCTCGAAGGTTCTACGATCGGCGTTCAGATGGGAACCACAGGCGATATCTATGTTACAGATTATGAAGGCGACGAGGCAGGAACAAAGATCGAGCGTTTCTCCAAAGGCGCACAGGCTGTCATGGCTCTGGTTCAGGGAAAAGTTGACTGCGTGGTCATCGACTACGAGCCGGCCAAGAAATTTGTCGAAGCTAACGAAGGCCTTAAGATCCTCGACGAGGACTTTGCTCTCGAAGAGTACGCTATCGCGGTTTCCAAGGACAAACCCGAGCTGACAGAGGCGATCAACGGCGCTCTTGCACAGCTTAAGGAAGACGGAACACTCGACAACATCATCGCAAACTACATCGGTGAGGAAGCCGGAACACATCCGTATGAGTCTCCGGAAGATGTCGACCGCTCCAACGGCAAACTGATCATGGGAACCAACGCTGCTTTTGAGCCGTACGAGTATTATGACGGCGAAGAGATCGTAGGTATCGATGCCGATATGGCACAGGCTATCTGCGATATCCTCGGATATGAGCTTCAGATCGATGATATGGAATTCTCCTCCATCATCAACGCTGTACAGACAGGCAAGGCCGATGTGGGTATCGCCGGCATGACCGTCACCGAGGACCGTCTGAAAAACATCGACTTTACCGATTCCTATACAACAGCACGCCAGGTTATCATTGTTAAAGAGTGATGACGGCTGCAGCGCTACAGTGAGGTGTATGTAAATTGACTTTCGGGGAACGCTTTTCCTTAAACTTTATTGAAAAAAACAGATATCAGTATCTGGTGTCGGGCATCGAGAATACGCTGCTCATCACGGTGGTGGCGGCCGCGATCGGCATAGTCCTTGGCTTTCTGATCGCGATCATCCGCTCGACCCATGATACGACCGGTCACCTGAAGATCCTCAATGCCATATGCAAATTGTATCTGACGGTCATTCGAGGAACACCGACCACTGTACAGCTGCTGATCGTGTATTTTGTCATTTTCAGCTCTATCTCAAGACCGATGCTGTCGGCGTTTATCGCCTTCGGACTGAACTCCGCGGCCTATGTCGCCGAGATAGTAAGGTCGGGCATCATGTCGATCGACCCCGGCCAGAACGAGGCGGGACGGTCACTGGGGCTTTCTTATCCGCAGACAATGGCGTTCGTTATCATCCCGCAGGCGTTCAAGAATGTTCTGCCGGCACTGACCAACGAGTTTATCGTTCTGCTTAAGGAAACGTCCATCTGTATTGCGATCTCGCTTCGCGACCTTACGTATGGAACACAGCTGATCAGCAGCCAGACGTATGACTATATGTTCCCGCTCCTTGCCGGCGCGGCGATCTACCTTGTCATTGTCGTTTTCCTTACCTGGGTATTCGGAAAACTGGAGAGGAGTCTGAGAAAAAATGAACGGTGATGTACTGCTCGATATTCAGGGGCTTGAAAAACATTTCGGAGACAATCAGGTCCTCAGGGGTATCACGACACAGATCAGAAAAGGCGAAGTTGTCGCCATCATAGGACCTTCGGGCTGCGGAAAATCCACGTTTCTGCGGTCGCTCAATCTGCTCGAGGAGCCTACGGGAGGAAAGATCTTCTTTGAAGGCACCGAGATCACGGGTTCCGGCGTGGACGTAAACCATATCAGACGCAAGATCGGCATGGTTTTCCAGCAGTTCAATCTGTTTCCGCATCTGACCATCAAGCGGAACATAACTCTTGCACCCGTCAAGCTGGGCATCATGGGAAAAGAAGAGGCGAACAGAAGAGCCGAAGAGCTTCTTCAGAGAGTCGGGCTTCCCGACAAGGCCGACGCTTATCCGGCGCAGCTTTCGGGCGGACAGAAACAGAGAATAGCGATCGCGCGCGCCATGGCGATGAACCCGGACGTGATGCTTTTTGACGAACCGACTTCGGCCCTCGATCCCGAGATGGTCGGTGAGGTCCTGGAGATCATGCGTGAGCTGGCACTGACGGGGATGACAATGGTAGTCGTGACACATGAGATGGGCTTTGCCCGTGAAGTGGCATCGAGAGCGATCTTTATCGACGAAGGCGTGATCAAAGAAGACGATCGCCCGAGTGTGTTTTTCTCTCAGGCAAAGAATGAAAGGCTCAAGGATTTCCTGTCAAAGGTGCTTTGAGTTAAAGAGAGTCACGGGGACAGGTTTGAGACCTGTCCCCGTGACTCTCTTTTTTATAGCTGTTCTTTTCTCTTTTTGAGTTCGCTGTACCCAAACTTCATGATGTCCTTGCGCGTGACGATACCGATAAAAAACCCCATATCGTCGAGAACAGGGACAAAATTCTGATTGATGGCGCAGTCGAAAAGATCCTCGATGTTGGCACTTACCCTGACAGGCTTATAGGTCGCGCGTCTGGGTATAGCCATGATGGATATGCCCTCGGTATCCCGATTGTCGGTCAGATTCAGATGTCTGAGACCCCAGAGGAGATCTCCCTCCGAAATAGTGCCGATATATTTGCCCTCATCGCTGAGGAGCGGAATGCAGGAATATTTACGATTTTCCATCTTCTCCAACGTCTGACGCAGAGTTTCGGACTCGTTTATATAGGCTACTTCACTTTTGGGTATCAAAAAGAAAAGGATGTTCAATACTGTCACCTCCGGCCATCTTGCTGCTCTGATATGATGATAGTATGCCTTCAGATTTATGTCAATAAGACCAATTATTAAATTTTCAGAAACAGAACTGCCGGCCGGGCGTGCTATAATATGTGGAAATACATCCCGGATGATGGTATAATTATAAACGGAATATGTACAAAAGCCGATGGCTGAAAGAAATAAAGGAGGTTTACAGATGTATTGTGGAAAATGCGGTAAAGTGATCGATGACGCGGCAACCGTCTGCCCGTGGTGCAATTCTCCCACAGAAGCCGGACCGAAGGATGCTGAGTCCGATAAAATGACGGGAAGGGATACTCCCCATATTAATCCGGCGCGGAATAACCGGCGTCTCAGAGAGGCGGCTTCATCCCAGATGACCGAGATCGGCATTACGGTGGCATTCTTCGCAGCGCTGATCTACTGGTCGGGGCTTATCAGCAACATGCCGGTGATAACGATACTGCTTGCGGGCTATGTCCTGATCAGGGAAAAAGAGCAGTGGCTTCGCGCAGTCGCTTTAAAAGCGGTCACGATCATTGTATGCTTTGCACTGCTCCTGGGATTTATCAACCTGCTCGTCTACTTTAAGGACGTGATGGTAAATATCATCAATATGATGATCTCGACGATCTCTTCCGGTACAGCCTACGATCAGGTTACCGGAGCAGCCTTCAGGGATATCCTGGATATCCTCAAGTATATCGTGCTGTTCATCAGAGATCTTTTCCTGATCCTGTCGGGTTTTATGGCTCTTAAGTACAAGAATATGAGAATTCCGGTGATCGACAAAATGGTCAACAGACACATCGGACGTATGTCCGGCACTGCAAGATGATCATTCGGCCGGCCGGAAAAGAGAATGCTCCGGATCACATCCGGAGACGAAAGGAGCTTTACTCAGCATATGATTTGCAGAAAATGCGGATTCGAATATCCGCAAAGTGACAGAAGATGTCCGAAGTGCGGGTATTCCGCCTCTTCGGGACAAAAACCGCCCGTACGGATGCGAAGCGGATATCACGAGGGCACACGGCCGGGAGCGGGACGCACAGGCGAACCGCAAAACTATACTCCGCCGGTGCGGAGGCCGATGCCCGGCAGAAAAAAGGATTTTCGCTGGTATCTGATCGCTCTGGTATCTTTCTTCTGCGTGCTTACGGCCTTTTTGCCGCTGGTGTCGATCTATTCCGAGACGCTCGCCGCCAAAACCGAATGGGATCTTCGCGGCGTGTACGTACAGGCAGGCCGACTGGATCAGCTTCTCGAAAATGAAACATTCCGTGCCGTGACGGACGAAGACGGGTTCATCGGCGATATGGTCGGAAAGGTATCCGGATTCGATACGGCAGAAGTAAAAAGGCGGATCGGCGATCTGAGAACGGGACTCTATGCCATGTGCGGACTGATACTTGCAGCGGTAACGGTGAATCTTCTGTGCGGTATCATCTGCCTCACGCCGCCGGAAATGCTGAAAACGATCATGGTGATGATCACCTGCCTGGTCGACATAGGCACAGCGGTCATGGTCCGGGTGATCTGCATGCTGCAGGCAAAAGAAGTGGAGCCGCTTGCCGGGGCCATATCATCCCTGGAAAAAATGCTTGGCTCCGATGCTTCGATCCTGGCTGCTTTTACAGAGATGAAGCCGGGGATCGCATGTATGGTCCTGCTTGTGGCATCGATGTTTTCGGCCGTGACAGTGCTTATGATGCGGGCGCAGCGGGCAGGTTGAGCCGATCATGATTATGGAGGGACAGTTATGAGATGTAAAAAATGCGGGACAGACAATCCGGACGGCGCTTCCTACTGCCGCAACTGCGGATATGAAATGAGCGCCATTCGAAAATCTTCGGCTTCCTCAGATACATATAAAGACGATAAGACAGCTTCATACGGCAGTCGGGGAGAAACGGGATATGACCGCGGCGGGTACACCGCAGGCGGAGGCTTTGAAAGCGACGATTACGGCCGCGGCGGATACGACCGCGGTACCACGGGCCGTGCAGGATACGTGGACAGCAGGACTTCTTCCCGGACGCCGTCCGCCTCTGATGTTCCGGCAGGCTACAGCGCCGAGCCGCTCAGCATGTGGGCATACATGGGACTCTCTGTCCTGTTTGGGATACCGATGGCCGGATTTATCTGCCTGATCGTTTTTTCGTGCGGCGCGGTAAAGAACATCAATCTGGTCAATTTTGCCAGAGGCCTTCTGCTGCTGCAGATCATCGTGATGGTACTGGGCTTTCTGCTCGCGTATGCTTTCGGTCTGTCACTCGGTTCTTTGCTTAACGGCATAACGCAGTCATACTATTGAGGGAGTGCTGATCCTTCCGGCTTTTGTGATTGCATTTGCGCTGATCAGTGTTGTGATCCTTCGCAATATCAAAAAAGGTGAATAAATGCCGAAAGGCTTTAATATATATGGAAGGAAGTGACCTTCATGGATTTTATATTTGATTATTCGGGAGGCAGGTGCCTGGTCCGCTATCCTGTCAGCGGAGACGAAACGCTCGACCGGGATACCTGCAGCCGCATCAGAGGCTCCGAAGAGAGGCTGCATCTGCTGCCTGTCTCTATCGAGGAGACGGTGGACGGAAGAGATCTCTGTTATGATATTTCGCGCGCCGTAAACCTGCTTGCCTGGGAACAGGAGGCATCGCAGCAGGAACTTCGGGATATGGACAGGTACATTGACCGGGCTTTTCGCGAGCTGGACCAAAACGGAATACCCGAAGAAGAGATCATCGCAGAGCGCAGCCTGATGTTTGTGGATGAGGTGACCGGCGATATCCGGCTCATCTGCCTGCCGCTCTATCGCTATGATCCTGAAGAAGATGAGTGGGAGCCTGCCGATCCCGACGATGAGCCGACGATGAAGATCAGGAAGAACGGAGAGCTCTCCGCTGCATTTACCCGCCTTCGTACACACGAGATATTTACGATAGACAGGGCCGAATGCTTTATCGGCAAAAAAAGCCGTTCTGTCGATCTGTGCATAATGGGAAATCCGGCGATCAGCCGCATCCACTGCGTGATCAGGCGGACGGAAGAGGGCTTTTCCATAGAGGATATGGGCTCCAGCAACTATACCTGTGTGGACGGCAAACGTGTGATGCCGGGGGTACGCGAAAAGCTTCCCGAAAAGTGCCGTATCCGGCTTGCGGATGAAGAGTTTATGTTTGAGATAAATCAAAGGTAGCGGGCAGCAGACTAAGTGCAATGCCCGGATAAAAAGGATGGAATCATGCGTGACGGAATGACCGATTCTTATTTCAGAGACCCATCGGGTACTTATAATGTTATAAGGAAGATCGGAGAAGGCGGCGGCGGGATCGTTTATCTTGCATACCACCGAAATCTCAAAAAATATGTGGTCATTAAAAAGATAAAGACGGTTTCAGACGATCTGTCTGCCTCCCGTGTGGAGGTGGACCTTCTGAAAAACCTGAAGCACCCACGCCTTCCCCAGGTACTGGATTTTCTCGTGGTCGACGGGGGCATCTATACCGTTATGGAATATATTTCAGGCAGAACGTTCAAGGAATACCTTGACAACGGGGTGCATTTTGAAGTGCAGGATGTCAAAATATGGGCAAGGGAGCTCTGCGAGACGCTTCAGTACCTTCACAGACAAAAGCCTCCTGTCATTCACGGAGATGTGAAGCCGTCAAACATCATACTGATGAAGGACGGCCATACCTGCCTGATCGATTTTAACATCTCGGCGGCGGGGGCAGGATACGGAGCAAAGGTTACCGGCTATACGGCGGGATATTCTTCACCCGAACAGATCGCTGCGGCAGAGTATAATATGAAGGAGGGAGACCCCGAAAAATGGCGCTCCGTGGACGAAAGAGCGGACATATACAGTTTTGGGGCTACCATATATCATCTGCTGACCGGACGAAAACCGGTGATACGTTCCGGAGCCATAGCAGATATCCGCGCGTACCGGTCGGATATCGACAATATTTTTGCGGACATTATCATGCGCTGCCTGGCATTTTCTCCCAAGAACAGATATCAGTCCACAGACAGACTCCTGTATGCGCTCACCCATATGGCTGAAGAGAGCGCAGAATACAGGCGGATGGTGCGGAGGCAGCGGATCATCTACGCGCTCTGCATTCTGGGGCTGATCGCTTCGCTCGCCACGGTAATTGCAGGTGCAAGGTGGATAACGGGGGATGTTTCGAGAGAGTACACTGTGATCGGTGGAGTGGGAACGGTGGTGTTTACAGTGCTGCTGTTTCTTCTTCCGGGGAGATTCAAGGAGAAAAGGCAGGAATTGCTTGAACGTCTGGAATGACCCTGACAGATCTGAAAAGATGACAGATGGAGGTGATGCCCATGTTTTGCATGAAATGCGGGTATAAAAACGTTGACGGTGCCAGGTTCTGTGGAAAATGCGGGGCACCTCTTACCTATGACGGCGAATTTAATTCCGATGATGCCACACGCGGCCGCGGAGACGAAACGCATATGGCAGGCAGGATGGCCGGAAGCCGCAGGTACGGGGACGACACTTCCCGGACGCTCAGGACAGGCTCAGGACAGCGTTACGGGGATGATCTCTCCCAAACGCGGAGGCCGGACAGAAGTCAGACCTACGGGTATGATATCCCGGAGAGCCAGAGGACAGGCACAAAAGGCAGGTATGGAGAGGATAATGATGACGACTACCCCTATGTTTCGCCCTCTGCAGGAAAGACAGGTAACAGTACTTCTTCCAAAAAGAAGAAAAAGTCCAAAGAGAGGCGGGAGACGCCGACTGTCAGAATAGTCCTGGCTTGTCTCATCACGCTGGCATTTGTCGCGGTTGCCGGCTTTATGCTGTATCAGGTATTCAATCGCAAGGATCCTTCTCCGGATATCGTCCCCTTTGAGGAGACGGGTTCGGGCGGACAGGACAGTACACAGGGAAATGTGGCAGAGCAGCCGGCCGAATCCGCCGGCGACGGGGCTCAGACGCAGCCGCAGGAGCCTTACATGGAGATCTATGATGATAACGGAGGAGTCATTGTGGTCGACGGGCAGTCGGTTCCGGAAGATCCTGCTGATGCAGGCTCTCTGAACAGCGCCGGCGATATGGCACCTGAAGAGGCGCCCGGTGCTTTGAATGCACAGGCTGCTTCCGGCAATACGGCGGTGAACATGGAGCCTGTAGAAGGGGAAGGGGTCAGGTCACAGACGCAGACAACGCAGCAGGCCCCGACGACCGCTGCGGTTCTGCCGACTTCGTCGAGCCCCGATCTTTCGGGCTATCAGCCGGCAAATGTAGTGAATGCGACCGCTTCCAGCACGATCGCGCAGACGAAAACAGACAATCATCCCATGCTCCTCTTTGACGGGCGGGATGATACTACCTGGCAGGAAGGCGCCCAGGGGTACGGCATCAGTGAGTGGGTCAGCTGGAACATGGACCGAAAATATAATGTGAAATACATCGGTTTCAAGATGGGAAACTGGGTGAGCGACTATTATTACTATGGAAATGCCCGGCCAAAAACGATCGTGCTGACCGTGGGAGATTTTACGGGGCAGGTCACCTTTACCAACGAGCGCGCGGTTCAGTGGGTTGAACTGAGCAACGAAGTGCCTGCCGACAGCATGAGGATACAGATCAACGATGTGTTCCCGGGAACGACGTGGCAGGATACCTGTATCACGGAGATTCTGGTTTATGGGAAATGAGTGGAACAGGGGGACGGTTCCTCGTTCCACCCAACTATACACAGGAATAACTCCTGTGTATTTCCGGGTGGAACGAGGAACCGTCCCCCTGTTCCACTATTACAGCAGCGGAATCCCCGCCTTCTTTGTCTCTTCAACCATCTCCTCCGGCCAGAGCGACACATGCACCTCGCCGATATGCGCCTTACGGAGGAAGAACATACAGATCCTGGACTGGCCGATACCGCCGCCGATCGTATAGGGCAGTTCTTTGTTCAGAATCGCCTTCTGGAAAGGAAGCTCTCTTCTGTCGTCGCAGCCGGCTTCGGTCAGCTGGATATCCAGTGAGTCCTCATCCACACGGATGCCCATGGAAGAAAGCTCCAGGGCGATGTCGAGTACCGGATAGTAAACGAGAATATCCCCGTTCAGCTCCCAGTCGTCATAGTCCGGGGCACGCCCGTCATGGCGTTCGCCGTTGGAAAGCTTTTTGCCTACCTGCATGAGGAAAACGGCGCCTTTTTCTTTGACGGCCTTGTACTCACGCTCCTTCGGGGTAAGATCGGGATACATGTCCACCAGCTCCTGCGTGGTGACGAAAGCGATCTCTCTGGGGAGTATTTCTTCTATATAATCATACTGGACAGCCATGTATTTTTCGGTTTTTCTGAGCACACTGTAGATCGTGCGTACGGTGTGGATCAGAGTGTCCATGTTTCTCTCTTCTTTGGAGATGATCTTCTCCCAGTCCCATTGATCCACATAGACAGAATGAATATTGTCGACAACTTCATCACGACGGATGGCCACCATGTCGGTATACAGGCCTTCTCCGTTCTTAAAGCCGTATTTCTGCAGAGCATAACGTTTCCACTTGGCGAGTGAATGGACGATCTCGGCATTGTTGTCAAAATCCTTGATGTCGAAGCTGACGGGACGTTCAACACCGTTCAGGTTATCGTTGAGGCCGGATGCGGGATCGACGAAAACCGGTGCGGATACACGAAGCAGATTGAGCTTCTGCGCCAGTGTCTGCTGGAAAAAATCCTTGACGGTCTTGATGGCAACCTGCGTATCGTGCAGATCGAGTGAAGGCTTGTAGCCCATCGGGATAGTTAAATTTTCCATTGTCGTTACCTCCTTGATGTACAGGGGACATTATAGCAGGTAGAACGGTTTTTTTCAATGAGTACTTGGGGACGTCACCAAGTACTCAAGGTTTTTTTCCTGCAGCCCGATATCTTTTCTTGAAAGAGAACTTGATTCCTGATACAGTTGTGCTAAACTGTAGAGAATACCTTAATTATGAAAAGGAAAGGGGATAATCAACTTGGACGATAACAGAAAAGAAATGGCGGAAGCGCAGGTCGGAAGAGACCGGGTGATCATTCGCACCAGCATCATCGGAATCATGACCAACGTTTTTCTGGCGGCCTTCAAAGCTGTGGTAGGTCTTCTTTCACACTCTATCGCAGTTATGCTGGACGCGGTGAATAATCTTTCCGATGCACTTTCTTCTATTATCACGATCGTCGGGACTAAGCTGGCAGGGAAGCTCCCTGACAAAAAACATCCTTATGGGCATGGGCGCGTTGAGTATCTGAGCGCAATGATCGTTTCGGGGATCGTGCTTTACGCAGGTATCACATCCGGTGTGGAGTCGGTGAAAAAGATCATACATCCGGAAAAGCCGGACTACAGTACGATTTCGCTGATCATCATCGCCGTAGCTGTGGTGGTTAAGATCGTGCTGGGTCGTTTTGTGAAAGCACAGGGAGAAAAGGTGAATTCGGGTTCCCTGGTCGCCTCGGGATCGGATGCACTGAACGACGCGATCCTTTCGAGTTCGGTGCTGGCCTGTGCGCTGCTCTTTAAGCTTACATCGGGAAAAGTCGCATTGGAGGCGTATGTGGGCCTCGTGATCGCTGTGTTCATCATCAAAGCGGGTATTGAGATGATGAAGGAGACACTGGACGAGATCCTCGGCCACCGTGCAGACAGAGAGACGACGATAAGCGTCAAAAAGATACTGAATGAAGAGCCGGGAGTGCAAGGCGCGTACGATCTGTATCTGTACAATTACGGCCCGGACAAAAACTATGCTTCGGTCCATCTGGAGCTTCCGGACACGATGACGGTAAAAGAGGTCGATCAGCTCACCAGGCGAGCTGAGGTCAGGGTATACAAAGAGACCGGCGTTCTTCTTACCGGTGTGGGCGTTTATTCCTACAACACCGGAAACGACGAAGCCGCAAAGATCCGCAACGATATCCAAAGGACGGTGCTTCTGCATGACTGGGCGGTCCAGATGCACGGGTTTTACGTGGATGTTGAGAAGAAAGTGATCACTTTTGATGTGGTGCTGAGCTTTGACGTGGATCCAAAGGAGGCGCTGGAGACGCTATATACAGAAGTCGGCGGGAAATATCCGGGGTACGAGCTGCAGATCGTGCCGGATGTGGATGTGTCGGTGACGGAGTGAGAAAACACACGGGGACGAAACACACGGGGACGGTCCTTTTGTGTTCGCTTACACAGATGGGAGGCGCACATAGTGCACCTCCCCTGTGTGCGAACACAAAAGGACCGTCCCCGTGTGTTTCACATAGACTTCCTCTCCGCTATCTCCGCCATCTTGGCGTCGTTAAGCCTGGTGTCACCATGGACACGGCTGTAGGAAAGGTAACCGTTCATCCGGTCGATCTTGGTCAGGTTGCGTGAACCGCAGACCGGGCAGACATCCATCTCCAGCTCTTCGTGACCGCAGTCATCGCAGTAGGCGAGCGAGAGATTGACACCCTCATAATACCCGAGTTTCATGGCGCGGCGGATGAGTGTCCTTACAGCTTCTTTGTTATAGCTGACCGGATAACGCACGTACTGGATCTTTCCGCCGTTGCAGAGTTCCCAGAACCTGCCTTCCAGATCCTGCTTTTCGATCGGAGTGACATCTTCGGTCACGTGGCAGTGGAAGCTGTTGCTTACATACGGTCTGTCGGAAACGCCCTCGACAATTCCGTACATCTTGCGGAACTGCTCGACCTGCAGGCCGCACAGGCTCTCGGCAGGCGTGCCGTAGATTGCGTACAGATATCCGTCTTCTTTCTTATACTGCGCTACTTTATCATTGATATATTTCAGAACTTCAAGTGCGAACTGCCCGTCTTCAGCGATCGATTTGCCGTTGTACAGCTCCTGCAGCTCATTGAGTGCTGTGATGCCGAAGGAAGACGTCATCGGTTTGAGAATCTTGCCGATCTTCTCGTTCGGCTGCAGATGTCCGCCGTAGAAACCGCCTTCACAATAAGCCAGCGGGTTGGTGGAGGCTTTCATCTGTCCGAGATACTCATAGGTACGTTTGTGCAGGTTGCGGATCATCTCCAGATAGAAATCCAGCACCTCGTAGAAATCGCGGCTCTCAGACCTAGCTTTTGCCAGGATCATCGGCAGATGCAGACTGACCGCGCCTACGTTGAAACGTCCCACAAACACCGGCACGTCATTCTCATCCGCAGGCTGCATGCCGCCCCTCTCGTACCAGGGGCTTAAGAAAGCACGGCAGCCCATCGGACTGATGACTTTGCCATATTTTTTGTACATGCTCGAGATGTATCCTTCGCCGGTGAGCGAGAGCCAGTCGGGATACATGGTCTTTGCCGAGCATTCGACACCTGCTTCGAATACGTCCTCACAGATCTTGCCCTTACCATGCAGGTTCTCGTCATACAGGAAAACGATCTTCGGGAAGAGAACCGGTTTTTTGTGTCCTGCCTTTCCCTGGCCGCCTTTATGCACCTGCAGAAGAGAGATGTTGCACATCTTCTCGAATTTTCCGGTACCGAGGCCGATCGTCACAGTGACGAAGGGATAATCGCCGCGGGAGGAACCGACGGTGTTGAGCTTGTACTCGATACCCTGCCAGCCCTGATCAAAGTCACGGCGGACTTTGTCGAGAGCATACTCGATCGCGCGTTCTTCGCGGCCGCTCCAGCTCTCATCGGTATACTTCAGATATTCTTTGACGTATTTGTCATAACTCTTCTGTGCATACGGTCCAAGGATCTTATCAACCTCAGGGACCGTGAAACCGCCATACTGCTGGGCAGCAGTGCTGAGGATAATGTCGCCCATGACATCGAAGGCGGTATCCAGAGTCTTGGGCTCGTTGTACCAGACATTTCCCATCTCAA
>CAMNGN010000027.1 GCA_946538475.1 uncultured Blautia sp. | reverse complement strand
TTCCGTCTTACCTTTGCGAGCCGGTATTCGCAGATGCGAACAACTACAAAGAGCTCCTGATCGACTCCGGATACTACACCGAGGATCAGCTTCAGTAATAGCTGAAAATAAAGATTAAAAGAGCTTTGCTCTTGATTATGCAGGCGGGGCTACAGTTCCCCGCCTGTATTAATGTAAACGAGGTGTTAACTGTTCAGAACGGGTTCTGAATAAAATATTAGCGGATAACAAATATTATTGGAGGGGAATCCGGTGGCAAAAATTATTCTGGAAATGAAAAATATCACCAAGACATTTCCCGGTGTTAAAGCGCTTGACAACGTCAACCTGAAGGTCGAGGAAGGCGAGATCCACGCCCTCGTCGGTGAGAACGGTGCAGGCAAATCCACACTGATGAACGTCTTAAGTGGTATCTATCCGTACGGAACGTACGAAGGCGATATCATTTACAACGGTGAAGTATGTAAATTCAATACGATCAAGGATTCCGAGGGGAAAGGAATCGTTATTATCCATCAGGAACTCGCTCTGGTACCTGAGATGTCCATCGGCGAGAACATGTACCTTGGAAATGAAAGAGGAAAAAAATCCGCGATCAACTGGAATCAGACATACGCGGAAGCAGATAAATATCTGAAAATGGTCGGACTTACCGAGTCTTCAAAGGTACTGGTAAAAGAGATCGGTACCGGCAAACAGCAGCTGGTCGAGATCGCCAAGGCTCTGGCGAAGAACGCAAAGCTGCTGATCCTGGATGAGCCGACCTCTTCTCTGAATGAAGAAGATTCGCGTGCACTCCTCGACCTGATGCTTGGCTTCAAGAAGCAGGGTATGACCATGATCATCATTACCCACAAGCTGAACGAGGTTTCGTACGTGGCCGATAAGATCACCGTGGTCCGCGACGGTTCCACCATCGAGACCATCGACAACGCAAATCACGATATCGATGAAGACCGTATCATCAAAGGCATGGTCGGTCGTGAGATCACCAACCGTTTCCCGCCGAGGCAGGGCGTGAAGATCGGCGATGTCAACATGGAAGTCAGCAACTGGACCGTGCATCATCCGCTGTATCCCGAGCGGATCGTGGTCAACGATGTCTCCATGTATGTGCGTAAAGGTGAAGTTGTAGGTATCTACGGACTGATGGGCGCCGGCCGTACCGAGCTGGCCATGAGTATTTTTGGACAGTCCTACGGTATTCTGACCGGAGGTACGCTTAAGCTCAACGGGCAGGAGGTCAAGCTCAAAAAATCTCCGACCGATGCCATCAAGCATAAAATTGCCTATGTTACAGAGGACCGTAAAGGAAACGGTCTGATCCTTTCCCAGTCGATCAAGGTGAATACATCGCTCGCCAATCTGGACAGTATTTCGAACAATACCGTCATCGACAAGGATAAAGAGTATCAGGTGGCTGAGGAATACCGTCAGAAGCTGAAAACCAAGACTCCGTCCGTGGAGCAGCTGGTCGGTAACCTGTCAGGTGGTAACCAGCAGAAGGTCCTTCTGGCAAAATGGATGTTCGCAGAGCCGGATGTCCTGATCCTCGACGAGCCGACCCGTGGTATCGACGTCGGTGCGAAATATGAGATCTACTGCATCATCAATGACCTGGCGGCTGCCGGAAAATCGGTTATCATGATTTCGTCCGAGCTGCCCGAGGTAATCGGTATGAGCGATCGTATCTATATCATGAACGCGTCCCGGATCGTCGGTGAGATGCCGGCTTCCGAAGCAACGCAGGAGAACATTATGGCTGCAATTCTTCAGTCAGGAAGGGGTGATTGATCATGAATAATAATCCGGCATTAGACTTCCTGAAAAAGTATACGATGGTCATCGCTCTTGTTCTGGTCATTATCTTTTTCTCGATCACTACAGGAGGAAAAATTCTTTTTGCACAGAACATCAACAACCTGATCTCCCAGAACGGATATGTGTTCGTGCTGGCAACAGGTATGCTGCTCTGTATCCTTACAGGTGGTAACATCGACCTTTCCGTCGGTTCGGTCGTCTGCTTTAACATGGGCATCGGTGCGCTGATGCTGCAGAAAGGCATTCCGACATTCATCACAATGCTGGCTATGCTTGCTGTAGGCCTTGTGATAGGTATGTTCCAGGGATTCTGGGTCGCCTGGGTTTCGGTGCCTCCGTTCATCGTTACTCTTGCCGGCATGTATGCTTTCCGTGGTCTGTCCAACGTTGTTCTTGGCGGTCTGTCGGTAGGTGTCAACAATGAGTCGTTCCTGGCAATATTCGGCGGCGGTGCCAATTGCTATGTTCCCGATCTTTTCGGAAACGGCAGTCTGAATCTAACCTGTATTGTTGCCGGCCTGATCGTTGCGGTGCTTGTTATCGTGATGCAGATTCGGAATCAGAGTGTCAGGAAAAGCCTGGGAATCGCTTCTTCCGGTCCCGGAGAACTGATCCGTACAGTTATTATCGCGGCGCTGGTAGTGATCATCTCCTACAGGCTCGCTCAGTATAAGGGTATTCCGTCGGTCCTGATCTGGATCGCGCTTATCCTTCTTATTTACGGATATATCACCACCAACACTGCAATAGGCCGTTATTTCTACGCGGTCGGCGGTAATGAGAAGGCTACAAGACTTTCGGGTGTTAACACTAAGATGGTCTATTTCCTGGCTTATGCCAACATGGGTATGCTGGCAGGCTTTGCCGGTGTCCTGATGCTTGCAAGAGCCGGACATGCCGAGCCGACATATGGCGTCGGTTACGAGATGGACGCTATCGCTGCCTGCTTCATCGGCGGTGCTTCGGCATACGGCGGCGTAGGAAAGATTACCGGTGTCATTATTGGTGCGGCCCTTATGGGTGTCATCAACCAGGGCATGAGTATCATGGGTATGTCGGCTAACTATCAGAGTGCCGTTAAAGGTATCGTTCTTCTGGTAGCCGTACTTGTCGATGTTCTGACCAAGAAAGAAAATGCGTAAGGGGGAGGATAGCAATGAAAAGGAGTGCATCTCAAGTCTTAAAAGATAATACAATGCTCATCGTCCTCGTCCTGGTTTATCTCTTCTTTACCTGGCGGACGGGCGGAGCAATGTTCTCACCGTTCAATTTCCAGGAGCTGGTTACGCAGAATGCGTACGTGTTCATTCTGGCAAGCGGCATGTTGATGTGTATGCTGACAGGAGGTAACATCGATCTGGCCTGCGGTTCTCTGGTATGTTTCCTGGGTGCTTTGGGTGCCTACTTTATGGCAATCAAGGAGATGTCTCCGGGAGTGGCGATCATTCTTATGTTGATCATCGGCATCGTGTACGGCTGCGTGCTCGGATACCTGATCGCTTACGTTAATATCCCGCCGTGGATCGCGACTCTGGCAGGCTTCCTTGCCTTCCGTGGTCTGGGTACGGATATTCTGAGTAAAAACAGTAAGACCGGTTCCATCAGTATCAAGAAAGTCGAGAGCTTCCTGGCCATCTTCGCGGGCAGGATCTTCAAGACAAAACCGAACGAACTGAATATGCCGTGTATCACAGTCGGTATTATCGCTGCTATCGTTGTTGTTCTTCTCAACATCATAGGAAGAGCAAACAAGGTGAAAAAGGGTTATGAGGCGGATTCTCTTGGCTTTATGCTTGGCAAATCTGTTCTCGAGGCGGGAATCATTCTCCTGGTAGCTTACAAGCTTGCCATGGGCGGCGGTATTCCTACTGTTCTGATCTGGGTGGCGATCGTTGTTCTGTTCTACAACTTCATCACCGAGAAAACGACGATCGGACGTCATTTCTACGTGGTCGGCGGTAACAAAGAGGCGGCTCGCCTTTCGGGCGTCAACACCAGACGCATCATGTTCATCGCTTATCTCAACATGGCGATTGTTACCGTTATCACTACATGGGTCGTCCTCGGACGTGTGCAGGCCGCAAACTCTACGGCAGGCACGAACTTCGAGATGGATGCCATCTCGGCCTGCGTTGTCGGTGGTGTTTCGGCATACGGCGGTGCGGGACGTATTATCGGTATGGTCATCGGTGCTACGCTCATCGGTGTCATCAACCTGGGCATGAGCCTTATGAATATCGATGCGAACTTCCAGAAGGTCGTTAAGGGTGTCGTGCTTCTCGGCGCTGTAGCATTCGATATTCTTTCAAAGAAACGCTCTAAATGAGAAAAAAGATCTTCCGCCATTTGGCGGAAGATCTTTTTTCTCACTGTAAATCCAGATATTGTATTTCTTCTTTGGTCAGCTTAATATCAAGTGCTTCAATATTTTGGCGCATGCGGTCAGCATTAGTCGTCCCTACGATCGCGAAGACGTTCAGGTCCTGATTGTAGATCCAGGCCATTGCGATCTGGGGGACGGTATAGCCTTTCTTTGCGGCGACTTCTTCGCAACGGCGCAGCCGCTCGTAGTTTTCGGGGCAGCCGTAACCTTTGATGGAATATTTGTTGAGATATTTGGAAACGTTGGCAGTGTCGTCGCTCTTCATCCGGCCGGAGAACAGCCCGTTTGCGAGGCTCGAATACGCGATGATCGGCATATCCGCTTTGCGGTACCAGTCGCGGGCGGGGCCGTTTGAGGGGCCGGCAACCGAGATGCACCCGCCGCCCCAGGGATCGCAGATCTGGTCGGCCAGTCCAAAGTAGGGGCTGGAGACGGTAAACGGCTGCAGATTGTGTGCGTAGGCATATTCGTTGGCTTCCTGAATACGTTCATGCGTCCAGTTGGACCCTCCAAAGGCTCCGATCTTTCCCTCCGCATGCATGGCGTTCAACCACTCAACGATATCCCCGACAGGCACCTTGGGATTGTCCCGGTGCAGCAGATAAATATCGATATAGTCCGTCTGCAGGTTGCGGGAGGACGTCTCAAAATCACTTCTGATCGCCTTTTCACTCACTCTTTTAACGCCAAGTGGACTCGGATGCGCACATTTGCTGAGCAGAACAACCTTGTCCCTGCATCCCCGCGAAGCAAGCCATTTCCCGATTACCTCTTCTGACCCCTGATAAACCCTCGCCGTATCAATGGCATTGACTCCCATCTCTAATACGGCATCCAGAAGTTCGTTCTGTTCCTCCCCCGCCAGGAACGTGGGTGTGGCAGTTCCAAAGAAAATGTTGGAGACCGGCTTGTTCACGAATTTGATATCCTTATAAATCATCTCTAAATCCTTGATCCTTTCAATAAAACACAAACATTACAATAAACAAATATTGGCGTGTCCTGAATTCTCTTTAATTCTATCAGATAATTTTGCTCCCCACAACGCCCAAAAAAATAATGCCCCTGTTCCCTACTCCCACAACACGTGTTATAATAGATGCAATAACTGCTGCGTAGAAAGAGCCGAAAAATATGGAAGAATCAGCATGTCTGCTGATCCTTACAGGGGAGAGTACCATGGATTATGCTCTATCGCCGGGAGTGATCCTGAACGGCCGTTATCGGATCGAGAAGGAAATCGGACACGGAGGATTTTCAATCACATATAAGGCCATTGACCTTAAGGATGAGTCTCAGGTGGCCATAAAAGAGCTGTACCGGAAGGGCCTCATGGTCAGAAATCCGGGCGGGAACGACTTTGTGGTGATCGATGACAAGGAAATTCCTGAGCTGGAGCAAAGAAAGGACCGGGCTCTTCAGGAGGCGTACATTCTGCGCGATTTTTTGGGCGAATCCAACATCGTAAGCGTGTATGACCAGTTCAGAGCAAACAACACGGCCTATATCGTGATGCAGTTTCTGGACGGGATCACCGTGGAAGAGCTGGTAAAAAAGGAAGGAAAGATCGACCCCTCAGAAGTATTCCGGCACATGATCCCGATCATGCAGGCTTTGTGCAAAGTACACGCTGCGCAGATCATCCACAGAGACATCGCTCCGGACAATATCATGGTTCGCGAGAGCGGAGAGTATTGTCTGTTCGACTTTGGTTCGGCAAAGGCTTCGGATGCCGGCGCGACCATGTCCCTCGAATTTAAAGAGTTTTTTTCTTCGGTGGAGCAAAAGACGGTCGGCCTTCCGGTCGGCCCTTGGTCGGATGTATATTCACTCTTTGCCACTGTTTTTTACATGATCACGGGGACAGAACCGCAGGCATCCGTAAGCCGTATGTACTATGACGAGCTTGTCCCGCCTTCGGAGCAGGGCATCGAGATAGACAAAAGGGTGGAGAATATCCTGCTGAAGGGTATGGCAGTAGATCCCGAGGACCGTTATCGCAGCTTTGAAGAGGTAATCGAAGATCTGAAAAAATGTCTGCCTCCGGATTTCTTTGCAGAGCCTGTGCCCCCGCCTCCTCCGCCTCACTTCCCCTGGCTGCTGATCGCAATTCTGTCGATGGGGATCTTCATCGCAACAACGGCTTATTTTTGGCCTGCCATAAAAGAGCTGACCAGGTTTGTCGGCGTAAAAACAGAAAAAATACTGGTGTGCCCCTTGCCCGAGCACGAAGAAGCTTTCAGAATGGAGAAAGAAGCGATACGAGGCAGAATAGAGCTTCTTACAGAGAACGTTCCCACTAAAATAGTAGAGAACGACAGGGGCGAGTTCCTGGTGACCACAGATGACCGGCTGTTCGAACTCTGTGAGCCGGAGGATGCCTTCCGCAGCCTGCTCAGCGGCAGCTTCAGGAGCTGCATAGGGTTTATGAGCGAAGAGGGCCTGCAGTCGCTTGAGATCCCCGCGGATGTACCGGAGATCAAAGCTGTGGCCGAAGCGGATGTGACGATAGACGATGCCGGGATCGCTTCTCTTAAACCGCCTTCGGAAGAAGGAAGCCCGGAGCTCCACGGCGCCGGATATATTGTGGTAACGACGGCAGAGCCGGTCCCGGACATGCTCAGGGAACTTATGGAATCCCACGAGGGCGAAGAAGAACTGCATTATTATTACGAAATGGATTTTCTTCAGGATCCCGAACAAGGCGGGAATCTGAGGGAAGGGTCGCGGGTATACGTGGACAGAGACTACGCGACCTGGTTTGCGTGGACACCGGATGTGGATAAGGCGCTGGAGCGTCTGAGCAGCAATCTCCGCTCGGTTTCCTACGAAGACGACGTACAGGCGAGGAGCCGGCGTGACGAGTTCACTTCATCCTCGGTCGTGCAGGAAGGAAAATATCAGACCCGGCCCGACAATATCAAAGGACCGGTGCTTAAAGCAACCTACACTCCCGGAAACGGTATTCCAAACAAGGGCGAGATCGCCATGGTGGAGATCAACATGAAAGCGCGCCTTGACAGGCTGGAGAAACCATACGCCATCACATACGAAGCGGACGGCGCTGTCTGCCTTACTATGAGCAAAGCAGATGTCAGCCCGTTTGTACTGAAAACTCTGTTTATGAACAGCAGCAGCGTGAGAGTGACTTCTACCTGGCTTTATCGTATCGGCACGATCTCACCGACGGATAAAAGTGTCTCGCTGGTCAGGACAGAGGACGGTACGTACGAGGCGCTTGTCGTGCTCGACGAAGCGATCACCTCGGGGGAGAGTCTGACGGTAAAAGACAAGGCAGAGAGGCTTTTGCAGGCAGGCGATGCCCTGGTGCATATAGAACTTGACGGTGTGGGATCCGAGACTTACGAAGGAACGTACAGCCATGTCATTCTGGCTGAAGGGACACCCAGGATCGATGGGGAAAAGTGTGTACTTGCCTTCCGCACGCTTTGTACCCCGGATGGGGAGAAAGTCCCGATCACGGACAAAAACAGATACCTTCTGGACTATATCGGCGGGATAAACCGGGGGACCGATTACTCCAATGTTTCGTATCGCCTTGACCAGATAAGGTGCTTTGACAGAAAAGGCAACCCGACCAGCGATGAGCTGGGTGCATGCGAGGCATGGATCCCCAATTATCAGAAGGAGATAACGGAAGCAGCCGGAAAAACAGGCATAAAGAGCAGTATCGTCTGCGACGAGACCGGCGCAGTCACCATAGATTTCGGTACATCGCTTTCTCTTAACAAAGCGGTCAGCAATATCAAAAAGATTTATCGTGCCTGCCGGTTTGAGGACGGCAGAATGCGGGGCATTTACTTCCGTGCCAAAAATCTGACGGTAAGTCTGGATAAAACAACGGAAACATATGACGGGTATGCGCTCACCGCGACTGCCTCCGGGGAGGACGGAACGCCGGACGAAAGCATGCAGACACAGCTTTTGAAAAGACTGTCCGATCTGAACGGCATCAGTTCGGGAACCGGCGCCTCCGAAAAGAAGGAATAGCGGCAGACAGACGGAAAGGAATAACAGCATGGCTCTGTTCAGAAAGAATAAGAAAAATGAAGAATCAAAACCGGCGGTAAAAAAGCCTGCGGCTCCAAAGGCGCCTTCCGGAAAAAAAGCAGCGGCCGCCGATTCTGCCTTCGGGCAGATGGTGGCTTCTCTCGGAGAACTCTCCGAGGAGGATGCGATCAAAGCCTGCACGAGCATGAATCCTACGGTGTTCAAGAAGATCCCGCCCAGAGCGCGCCTGATCGCCCTGGGATTTAACCAGAAGATGACGCTCGACGAGCTTAACGAAAAGCTGATGCAGGCAGGGTTTGACAGGCTCTATTCGCGCAACTTTACCGAGGCGGGACTCATTCAGGCTTTCAGCAAACAGATGTCGTTTGAAGCGTGGAGTGAACTTCGAAGAGAATGCAGAAAAGAGGTTCCGGACGAAGTACTGACTTCGGGGCTCATGAGCGGAAAGGACCTCACGCCGAACACGATCAAGGCATATCTTCACAGCTATCTGAAGGAGTTTGACGCTGTCCACGAATGGGAGACACAGACGCATACCAGAAAACTCGAGCGGGATATCATCGGACTGCCCGACGACAGACTGAGTTTTATTGTCTACATGCGGGAAAACCTGATGCAGTTTTCGAAAGTGAGAGAAAAAGCACGTTTTTATTACTGCAAATATCTGTATGCCTTTCTGCTCACCAGGATAAATGCGTATGTCGAGATGAAACGAAGGGGAGAGCAGGACGACGACTGTCTGATGGGGCTTGCGGTCCTCAAGGGAATAACGCAGCTGCGAAGAGAGAACATGTCGCCGGAAGCAGCGGAAAAACTTCTGATGGATTCGCGGATCTCCTGCGGCGCGATCTATGACGCGTTCAACTATTTTTATTTTGAGTACACATCGATCGACTGGATGGAAGTGCTCCTGGAGTATTACGGAAATCCGGCCAAGCTTCCGCCGAAGGACAGAGCCAGCCTCTGCAGGTCCATACGCATATACAAGCCGGAGTGGAAAGATTTCTCCGACGAGGAACTGATCAACAAAATGGAGGAAGAGCAGGAGGAACTCGAAAAGCTTCTCGACGGTATTCACGGGCTCGACGGCGACGACAGAGGCTATCAGCGGAACCGTTCCGGCGAGAACAGCGTGCGCAACTATCTGACCGGAAAGCTGGACATCGATCGTACGACGCTCATCTGCTATCTGATCTTTTTTGACAGGTGCATCAACCACAATATCGACAGCGTGAAGGAGATGAAGCTTCTGGCCATCGATGAGAACTCTCTGTCCGAGATACTGGTTGAGTGCGGATTCGGACCGCTGGATAAAGAAAAGGATTTTGACGGGTTCATCCTGGGCTATCTGGATTCAGACAGCCCTGAGGATTACCTGATCGAGAGTGCTACGGAATATGCGCTGAATCATCAGAACTTCTTCCTGTACCACATGTATAACAGTTCGGTGAGCAATGCTTCTATCGAGACTAAAACATTGTCGTTATAAGGGATCATACCCTCACGGCGATCCCGTTTACGGTCACTTCGCTGTCGAGCGGGATGACCAGGCATTTGCGCCCGTCGATCACGCGGGTCTCGATGAGCTTTGACTGTTCGGGGGAGACACGGACCTTGATCTCGGAGGACTCGATCTCCATGGTCTTTGCGTTGGTGATGTTCGCAGCCATCAGTGCCGTGTTTTCTCCGGCGGTCGTATCGTAGGTCTCATCAAAGGCCGTGAGGTGTTCTTCGTCAGCCCCGCTCTCTTCGAGCACACGGCGGACTTCCGATTTGGTGAGCACTACAGGGTCGGGCTCTTCTTTGGCGGCCTCGATCAGCTCACTGAGCTTTTCGTGGATGTTGACCACAGTCTCGTAGCTGCAGGCTTCACCGAGTGTCTCCTCGACGACGGCGTTGAACGAATCCTTCTGCCCCGAGGGAGACAGAGGCGGGGTGCAGCCCAGAAGATCGTAGGCGAATTCCGCATGGCTCTTTTCGGCCTTTTTGGCGTAGTAGAGTATCTCGTGCAGGTTGCTCCCGCGGTCTGTAAAGGCGGGGAACAAAAAGCCTGTCTCGGGCATATCCACGATCCAGTCGCGGATGCGGTCCTCGATGGCGTTGGTCTCGGTGTTGTAGCAGAGCCCTGCCTTGGAAAGGTTGACGGGGCAGATGCTGCAGATGATGTGCTCGTACACTTCGTCCGAGGCATCAAACATTTCTGTGCCGTCCGAAGCCTTCCCCGGGATATCGTAGACACCGTGGACCAGAATGATATAATAGTTTTCGGCGTAGTCGAATTTTTCGATCACCTGTTGATAGAATGCGTCCAGCAGGGTATCATCGGTAAGACGGCTTTTTACCAGCTTTCGGAGAAATTCGTGCTGCGAGCCTTCGGCTTCGGCCTCGAGGGGATACTCCATGGAGAGAAGATTTCGGCCTACGGTGCCGGACAGGGTCTTCTTGAGGATATCAAAATACTTGAACATTTCCTCCTCGGCGAGAGAGAGGAAGATCTGACTGAGTTCGGTCTTTCGTTGCTTTTCGGCATCTACATAACAGCCGCAGATGCGGGTAAGGCAGCAGCGGTCGGGATTCAGTTGTTTTTTTATTTCGGAAATATCTTTGCGATTCATAAAGTCACTCTCTTTCTGCTCTGTTTTCAGGGTGCGTAAACGAAATTATAGCACACTTTGGAGGAAGGGGCAAAGGGAAGTAGTCGGGAGTATGGTTTTATTGTATGAAGAAAACAGATTATCTTGAGATCCTTCGCAAAGGAGGGCAGCTGGATACGGGGCAGCAGCTCCGCATGACCGCGATACTCAGTATCCCTGCGATCCTTGCACAGATCTCATCGGTCATGATGGAATATATAGACGCATCCATGGTGGGGCGGCTCGGCGCCGAGGCTTCGGCCGCGATCGGGCTGGTATCCTCCACCACGTGGATGTTTGGCGGACTGGTCTCGGCGGCCTCCGCAGGTTTTACGGTACAGGTGGCGCACCGCGTCGGGGCCGGGGATGAAAAAGGTGCCCGCGGTCTGGTAAAGCATGGACTTCTCACTGTGCTTTGTGTAAGTCTTCTGATCATGCTGGTGGGCTGCGCAATCAGCGGATTTCTTCCCGGATGGCTGGGCGGCAGACAGGAGATCCGGCGTGACGGTTCCATGTATTTTATGATATTTGCACTGATGACGCCTGCGATGGCCATCCGCTATACCGCGGGCGGCATGCTGCAGGGCAGCGGAAACATGCGGGTCCCCAGTGTTCTGAACATTGGCTGCTGTTTTATGGACGTCATTTTTAACTCCCTGCTGATCTTCCCCACCAGGAAGGTCAGCCTTGGAGGATTTAACGCAGTGATCCCCGGGGCGGGGCTGCGGGTGACCGGCGCGGCACTGGGAACAGCGCTCTCCGAGAGCGTCTGCGCGGTGCTGATGCTGTGGTTCCTTCTGGGACGCTCAAAACCGCTGCGGCTCAGGAAGGGCGAACACAGTCCGTTTAACCGAAACGAGCTGATCACTGCAGCGCGCATCTCGGGTCCGGTCGCGGTAGAGAATGCTATCATGGGAGGGGCCTATGTGGGCGTCACAAAGATCATCTCACCGCTTGGAAACATATCTCTGGCGGCGCATTCGTTTGCCGTGACGGCGGAGGGCCTCTGCTATATGCCGGGGTACGGCGTTTCGGCGGCGGCCACCACGATCATCGGGCAAAGTCTGGGGGCCGGCAGAAAGGACCTGACGAAAAGACTGGCATGGATGACCGTCATCTTCGGCATGGCGATCATGGCCTGCACCGGTGTTCTGATGTATGTGTTCGCACCGCAGATGATCGGCATTCTCACGCCCGATCCCGAGATTCGTGCCCTGGGTGCCCGCATCCTTCGTATCGAGGCCTTTGCGGAGCCGATGTTTGCGGCTTCGATCGTTGCGTCGGGTGTGTTCCGCGGAGCGGGCGATACGCTGGGACCGAGCATCATCAATTTTGTCAGCATGTGGCTGGTGAGGCTTCCGCTTGCCGCGTTTCTGTGCCCGCGGGTGGGGCTTACCGGAATGTGGGTCGCCATGTGTCTGGAGCTGTGGTTCAGGGGAATCATGTTCCTTGTCAGACTGAAAAGGACAAAAGCTTTAAATTAACAGAAGGAATGAAAGTATGCAGAAGACCGACGATAATATAGTTGTTGAGAATGATATGCGCGCTGCGAGGCCTGATCTGGCTGTCAGCGAAATGAGCCGGTCTTTCCGGAAAAAAAATGTGCTTGACCGGGTGTCTTTTACAGCGTCAG
Organism: uncultured Blautia sp.; assembly: GCA_946538475.1. GTDB lineage: Bacteria > Bacillota > Clostridia > Lachnospirales > Lachnospiraceae > Blautia_A. The sequence continues at coordinate 3,886 of CAMNGN010000027.1, read as the reverse complement.
CGGGAGACTGTGTGGGCATAGTAGGCATAAACGGCAGCGGAAAGAGTACGCTGCTGTCCATTCTTGCGGGGATCGGTAAGCCTACTTCGGGACGCTTTACATGCTTCGGGCGCGAGATGATCGGAAACAAAGCCGCCTTTGAAAAGCTGATCGGCTACCTTCCCCAGGAGAATCCTCTTCTGGAGGACCTTTCGTCGCAGGACAATCTAAGGCTCTGGTATGGCGGGCATGTTCCTTCCGATCTGCCCGTCCTTGATGAGCTTCAGCTGAGAGAACTTCTGCCACTGAAAGTCCGGTCATTGTCGGGCGGGATGAAACGCCGCCTGGCCATCGCCTGTGCGGCGGCGAAGAACCAGTCCGTGCTCATCATGGACGAGCCGACGTCTTCGCTGGACCTTCACCAGAAGGAGATCATCCGAAACTATATCCGTACGTTCATATCGCGCGGCGGCATTGTGATCCTTTCTACCCACGACGAGCAGGAAATGAGGCTCTGCACCAGGCTTTTCTATCTGAAGAGCGGGGTGATGAGCCGGGTCTTGGCCGATGAAGCGGCAGCCATGCTGCGGGCCGGAGAGTGCTGATCTTATATGAACAAACATGCTTTTATTTATTGTAAACTGATCTGGAAAAAGGGTCTGGCCATTCTTCCGCGGTTTTTTATCACGCTGGCAGTCACCGCTGCGGCTCTCGCGGGGGCGGGCTTTGTGCTGTACAGTGCGACCGGCGATTCGTCTGTCCTGCCCGGGGTGGATGTCGCGCTGGTGACCGAGGGGAACGACCCCACTATAAAGATGGGCGCGGGTATCGTGCAGAACATGGAGTCCGTCAGGGCGGTATGCCGGTTCCACGAGGTATCCGAGGAAGAGGCGGTGGCAGGCCTTAAAGAGGGCAGGTATCAGGCTGCGGCTTATCTGCCCGAGGATCTGTATGAAGACGTGAACAGCGGCGTGAATACCCCAGTGAAGGTGCAGGTATCTTCCCGCTCCCTGCTGTCTGTCAGCATGTTCAGGGATCTGATCGATGTGGCCATGTCCATGCTGCAGACGGGTGAATCGGCGGTGTATGCGCTTTATGACGCGGCGGAGGTATATGAGACGAACAAGAAGGTCAACTCCGTGACCGGGCAGATCGCGGTAAGGTATCTTGCCCTGGCCATGCAGCGCACCGCGGCATACAATGTCACGGTGATCTCGCCCTACGGTGAGACAGGCCTGCCGGTATTTTACACGGTGACGGGCCTGCTGGCTGTCATCTGTATTCTGTTCGGCGTGAGTTTTTCTTCACTGTACAGGCAGGAGAGTCCGGTGGTCAGAAAGTGCCTTGCCCGTACCGGCGTGCGCGATGCGGCAGGGATATTTGCAAGAATGTCCGTTGTGACGGTGGTCCTCTGGGGGCTTCTTACTGTCTCCTGTCTGGGCATATCGATGTTTTCGGATATCGCCGTGTTCCGGGCTGCCACGGTGCTGCAGCTTTTGCCGGTCGCTTTTTCGCTGGCGGCTTTTATGCATATGATCTATTCGTTCGCCTCGGGCGAATCCGGCAGCCTCATTTTCCTGCTGGTGAGCCTTCTGGTGTTTGTGCTGGGCGGGGGGCTTTTTCCCGCGTCGTTTCTTCCCGAAGTGTTGGCGGCGGTTCCGAAGTACCTGCCGGTACAGCTGTGGCAGAGAGTCCTGACGGGGGCCTTTGCGGGCGAGACGGCTTTGGAGGCGGTAAGGCTTACGCTTGTATATGGTGCGGTGATGACGGTCGTCGGAGCTGCGGGTGCGAAGGTGTCTGCAAGGAACTGATATGCGGCGGCTTTTGCGGTGATTTGGCGGAAGATGGGTATGAGAAAATTAAGACAATACGGTAATTGGTTTGTACTGCTGATAAAGAGGCAGCTGAAAAGGCCGGGCATCTATTTTTTGACCGGTCTGTTTCTGCTGTTTCTTTTTATCTTTCAGCAGATCGTCTTCCCCGAGGACCGTCCTCTTGCCTACGGCATCATGAACGGGGGAGCGGAGTGCGGGGACGCGGTGATCGGGGACCTGCGGAAGGATGATCTGTATACGGCGGTGAGAGTCTCGAGCCATGCGGCGCTGGAGCGCGGGGTATCGTCCGGCAGGCTCGACTGTGGATTTGTCCTGAAAAAAGGGCTTGACGAGGTGTCGGGCGTCGATAATCTGGCGGGGACCATCGATTATGTGAGTTCTACATCCACCGTTTACGGTCCGATCCTCAAGGAGAAAGTTCTGGCGGCGGTGCTGCGAGAGACTACGCGGAAGATGCTGGCAGACATAGGGAAAGACGATACGCTTTACGTGCAGGAGGGAGTGGACTCCGACAAGCTGGTGCAGACGCTGAATGAGGCGTTTGATTATTATCTGGAGAGTGACGAGACGATCCGTGTGGCGTATGAGACCGTGGAGGCATACGATGCCGCAGTGACGAAAAAGGATACTTATCCGGAATCTGCAAGGCGTTTTATCGCGCTGATCGGCATCCTTGTGTTTGCGGCGGCTGTGGTTTTCGGTCGGCTGCGCTTTTCCGAGGAGTCAGCGCGCTTTTCGGGAGGGCTCCTGCCGGGGAAGAAGAAGGTGTGGCGTTTTCTGGAGATCCTGGCACCGGTGCTTCTGATCACTCTGGCGCTTTCGGTGCCGCTTATCCGCAGGCTCCTGGATATCGGTTGTACTCAGGGGCATATGGCGCAGGTCTTGCTGCTGCTGCTTTTGGCGGCGGTTTTGAGTGCGGTGTGGGCCTTTGTTTACGCGTCGCTCTTTAGCAGTGAGAGGTATTATATCAGCAGTATTCCGCTCGTCCTGATCTTGTGTATCGTGACAAATCCGCAGATCTTTGAGGGGGTGCCGCTGGGAAGGATGCTGACCATGATCGGGAGGATTTTTCCGGCGTGGGTGGTGAGGCTGTGATTCAGGGGGATGGTGCCTCGATTCACATAGCAAATGCATAAATTCTTTAAAAATACTTGTAATTGTGAAAAATATTCATAAAGGTACCAAAATGGAAACAAATAGTTGTTTGTATAACACTTTATTCTCGCAGAGTTTTCTATTATAATGTTGACTTGGTAGATTAAGATTCTGATTCCGGCAGATTGCCGGGTCGAATCGAAAGGCATAATAAACGGTCTCTATGGGAGTTCCGGATCCGGGGGGAAGGAGTCTATGGTAAAGTACCAGACGAGAATTCGTGAACACAGAGAGAGGCTTGGACTTACACAGCAGACGGTGGCCGACCATCTGAATGTTACCAGGCAGACTGTATCGCGTTGGGAAGGCGGGGTGAGGTATCCCGATCTTCTGACGGCAAAACGGCTGGCGGATTTCCTCAAAGTATCGCTGGATGATCTTGTCCGGTGTGAGGAAACGCAGGAAATGTAAATTGTGGCAGGCAGGGAGCGTGTGGGCTTTTAGCCCCTGCGCTCTTTTGCTTTACAACAATCCCCGGAAGGAGTTTAGAGAGATGAAAAAAGTGTTGTTGTTTGGATTTCAGGATTTTGTCGGGATCACGCAGGCGGCTTCCCTGGCGGAGAAGTTGGGGGAGATCGGGGCTGAGGTGAGGACTGTCGGGCCTGAGGAGTATAAAGAGCGGATTGGGGAGCTGTGTTATGGCGAGAAGAGAGCGGTAAAAGTTTCAGAAAGTCAGGCGGCTGCTCTTCCGGCGAGGATGCTGGTGTTTTGCGGCCTGACGAGTGAGGAGCTGGAAAAAGCTTTGCCGCTCTGCAGGGCGTGCGGGATCACACGGGATGATCTGAAGGCGGTTCTTACACCGGACAATGTGATGTGGACCGGGGAGCAGCTCATGAAGGAGCTGATGGAGGAGCATGCGGCAATGAAATGAAATGGAACACGGGGACGGTTCCTCGTTCCACGGGTCAAAGTGAAAA